>JBGTCJ010000639.1:0-4997 GCA_041748895.1 Pirellulaceae bacterium | reverse complement strand
ACGATCGAGCCGTCGCCGAGACTGGTTTATCTGCCGGCGATCGAGTTCGCCCGCTGTTACGCTCGAGCGGTCCAGTTTGACGAAATCGGCCGCTTCCGCGAGGAGGTGCAGTCGATCGCGATCCTAATCATCGACGATGTGCATCAATTGATCGGTAAACCTGCGGCACAGGAAGAGCTCGCCGCCCGACTCGAATGGCGTCAACAGCAACGGTTGACTCTGCTCACCTGCCGCCGCCTGCCGACACAGCTTGCCGGCATGCGTCCGCTGCTGACGAGCCGCATGCTACCCGGGTTGACCATTCCGATTCGACTCCCCGAAACGGCCGCTCGGTTGGCGATCCTGGAGCATTCGGCTCTGCAGCTGGGGCTCGCCATCGCCAAGGACGACCTGCGTTTGCTCGAACGGGGACTCCCGCGCGACTTGCCGGCGAGGCAACTCGACGCCGCGGTTCGTCAAGTCGATTTGTTCTCGCGGATGCGGGGCGGTGGCGTGACCGTGCTCACGATTCGCGATGCGATCGCCGCGATCGATCCGGTCGCCGAAATCTCGACGGACCAAGTCGCCAAATTGATCGCCAGGCGGTTCAAGCTGAAACTGGCCGAATTAAAAAGCAGCACCCGGCGGCAGGAAGTCGTTCGGGCGCGGTCGCTCGCGATGTATCTCTCCCGCCAGCTGACCGGTACCAGCTTTCAAGGGATCGGAAAGTACTTTGGGGGACGCGACCACACCACCGTGATGCACGCTTGTCAGAAAACCGAGACCCAACTTCGTGACGACCGAGACCTGCGTGTCGCGGTCGATGAGGTCAGGGACCAACTTCGTTCGGTCGGTTAGGCTCACGCGAGTTCTGCGAACCCATTTACCGGACGGCCTCGAGCTTGACCGCATCGAAGTCAGCGATCCCCGTCGCCCCAAAAAGCCCGATCCGAACGATCGCCTCACGGGTTTGAGGCGGCACGCGAATCAGCCGACTCTGGGTTCTCCAAGACCGCGTCCCACGGAACGGTCCGATCAAGAACGTCCCAAGCTCGCGTCGTTGTTCGTCATAAAGGCTGACGGCGATCGCCGGTAGGGTGTCGCTGCCACTGCCCGACAACACACCTTGGGTTCGAATGGCCCCGCTTAGCCGAACCGTCGTGACGGCGCGTCCATCGAGCGGAATGCCCTGCAGCAGGTGTGCACTCAGGTTCGGCGTATCGTTTTGGAATCTCGCAAAGCCCTTCCCCTCGTAAGCGTCGCCGAACATCGGTGTCACCTGCCTGCCGTAATACCAACCGACGACGCTGTCGGGCAGCCGCTGTTTCCCGGCCGCGCCGTCCGGCCCACCTTCTCCCGGAACAGGGCCGCGACGGACCAACGGACCTGAGGGTTCGGACGACTCCTCGGCAGGAATCGTTTCGGGATCGCCCGTTGGTGGAGGTGATTCAAAATCGCCATTGACGACTTCGGGCTGGCTGCCATCGGGTTGCCGCTTCCGCTCGGCCTCCGCCGCGCCGGTCATGGGAACGAAGAGCGTGGCTTGCAGCGGTTGACGCACGAGCGCCCCGTCGACCTTGGTCAATAAATAAAGCGTCTGCTGGTAGCGCTCGCCGACCGGGATGATCATCTTGCCACCCTCGCGGAGCTGGTCGATCAACGGCTGAGGGATCGACTCGGGGCTGCAGGTGACGATGATCTTGTCGAATGGCGCCGCTTCGGGCCAACCGAGAAAGCCGTCGCCAACTCGCGCGCTCACGTTCTCGTAGCCGAGCGCGGTCAGCACCGATTTGGCCTGTTCACCTAGCGGCCGGACGATCTCGATCGTGTAGACCTCGTCGCACAGTGGGCTGAGCACGGCCGCCTGATACCCGCTTCCCGTACCGATTTCCAACACCCGATCGGTCGGCTGTGGATCGATCGCTTCGGTCATCCAGGCGACGATGAAGGGACTGCTGATCGTCTGCGATTCACCGATCGGTAACGCCATGTCGAGGTAGGCCTGACCGCGTACCGCGGGGGGAACGAACTCGTGCCGGGGGGTGTCTCGCATGGCTCGCAGCACGCGAGTGTTCTTCACGCCCGCCGCCTCGATGCGGTCGCGGACCAACTCCTCGCGGGCTTTGGTGTAGGGGTCGTTGGCCGACACCCAACTCAGTTGCGGCCCGACCATCAAAGCGCAACCTATGAGGGCAAACCAGGCCACCCGCGTGGGGCGAAACCTTTTCCGGTCTCTCAGTTGCATGGAATCGGTCCAGTGGAGGGGTTCGGAGGCGGGTGAGTCGTTGGCTTTCTTACGCACCAGTCTACCGCGTGGTCCATGCGAAACCTTCCAAATTGGCCCTCATTTGGTGGTTGAACTCAGATATCCCGGTGCTTGATGGGACGCAGGCGATGCACTTGCGGCTTGCACCGCTCGCACGGCTTTGACTACACACCTGAGCCTGGGTACCCACCCCGCGATGCCCCGATCAACCAAGCCCCGATTATCTAGCCCCGATCAACCAGCCCCGGTCAACCGCCGACCGAACCTTCCCGAGATGACCATGGGACCGATCGCCCGCTGCTGCTGCTTTGCCCTACTTGCCGCATTCTGCTTGGGCTGCGCGTCGTCTCGGACTTCTCACACCGCCCGAACGGCGACCGAACAGGTGCTGCTCTCCAACGCCATCGACCAAACGCTCGAAAATGTCTCCTTCGAACCGCTCGGCGCTCGACGGGTGTTCATCGACGACAAGTACCTCGATGCGGTGGACAAAGGTTACGTGATCGGAACGCTCCGTCACAAAACGCTCGCCGCCGGCGGTTGGTTGGCCAAGAACGCCGATGAAGCCGACGTGGTGATTGAGCCCCGCAGTGGTGGTGTCGGAACCGACAGCGAAGAAAGTTTTGTCGGGATCCCGGCACTGAGTGTCCCCGGGATGCCGATCTCGCTCCCCGACGTCAAGTTCATTTCGCGGAACACCCAATTGGCGATGGCCAAGCTCGCGCTGGTTGCCTACGAACCCAAGACGGGGGCCGCCGTCGGGCTCGGCGGCCAGACGACCGGCGTTACTCAGCACGATGACATGTACGTGCTGGGCATGGGCCCGTTCCGCAGTGGGGCGGTCAAGCAGGAACGCGAGGGAGCCATCGGCTATGTCTCCAACGCGGGGACGCTGGCCGCGAAGTTCGGCCAAAAGCCGGCGCCGCTGGCCAAGCACAACCGACTCAACTTGGTCGATGGCGAAGTTTCTCGAATCGCCGAGTTGCCGCAGGCATCCCCCGACGAATCGCTGCAGCGATGATGCGACCGGCGGGTAAATTGTTTAGTTAACCCTCTCGCTTGCGGGAGGGTCGAGCGTTAGCGAGGGGAGGGCTCGGTCACGCATCCGCACATTGCCCCCTCCCCGGAGAGCTCGCAAGCTCGCCTCCGACCCTCCCGAGGGAGGGTGAATTGTTCAGTTAACCCTCTCGCTTGCGGGAGGGTCGAGCGTTAGCGAGGGGAGGGCTTGGTCGCGCATCCGCGTGTGCCCCTCCCCGGCGACTCGCAAGCTCGTCTCCGACCCTCCCGAGGGAGGGTGAATCAAGTTGGTGTCAGCAAACGAGACTTGGCGACCTGCTGATGGACACCGCGACGACCGCATCGCCGCAACCCTTGCGACAGCGGACTGGATCGTCATAATCGGGTCTGAAAACAGGGGTCGTTGACCACAACTCCGCCACGCTGCGACTGCCGCGGAGCGACGCGGAAGCAGACCCCTTTGTTCTCTGCGACACGGACTCTTAGCCGATACTCGAATCCCGATAGGAATCTCCCATGGTTCTCGTGCCTCTCCGCGTGGTGCTTGATCACGCCGCCGAAAATAACTACGGCGTCGCCGCGTTCAACGTCAACAACATGGAGCAGATTCAGGCGATCATGATGGCGGCGGACGAGACCGATTCGCCCGTCATCGTCCAAGCGTCACGCGGCGCCCGCGCCTACTCGCAGGATGCCTACCTACGTCACCTGATGTTGGCCGCTGCCGAACTCTATCCGCACATTCCCACGGTCATGCACCAGGACCACGGCAACAGCCCCGAGACCTGTATCTCGGCAATCGAGAATGGTTTCACCAGCGTGATGATGGACGGCTCGCTCGAGGCCGACGGCAAGACGCCTGCCGATTACGAGTACAACGTTCGCGTCACGTCGGAAGTGGTCCGCATGGCCCACGCCCGCGGCGTCAGCGTCGAGGGCGAATTGGGATGCCTCGGTTCGCTCGAGCATGGGGAGGGCGAGCAAGAGGATGGACACGGCGCCGTCGGCGTCCTCAGCCACGACCAATTGCTGACCGATCCCGATGAGGCGGCGCGGTTCGTCGAAGAAACGGGTGTCGATGCCCTCGCCGTTGCGATCGGAACCAGCCACGGGGCGTACAAATTCTCCAAGAAGCCGACCGGTGAAGTGCTCGCCATGTCGCGGATTGAGGAGATCCACGCCAAATTGCCGAACACGCACCTGGTGATGCACGGCAGCAGTAGCGTGCCGCAGGAATTGCAGGACATCATCAACCGCTACGGTGGCCAGATCAAGCAAACCTATGGCGTTCCGGTCGAAGAGATCCAGCGCGGTATCAAGAGCGGCGTTCGCAAGATCAACGTCGACACGGATTGTCGCCTCGCGATCACCGGCGCGATCCGCAAAGTGTTGTCCGAAGACCCGTCGAAGTTCGATCCACGCGATTACCTCAAGCCGGCCCGCGAAGCGATGAAGCAGGTCTGCGTCGCTCGCATGACGCAGTTTGGTCAAGCTGGTAACGGATCCAAGCTCCGCAGCGCGCTCGGGGCCACGGTTTAGCATCGCTCGATGATCCGCTGGTTGGATCACGTCAAGCGGCGTGGCGATCGTGTCGCACTCGTCGGGCAGGCGTCGATCCACAGCCACCCGGATGAACCGCCACTGTCGCTGACTTGGCGTGAACTCGCCGTGGCGGCCCGCTGCCTCGGCGACCACTTGCGCGCAACCGGATTTCGCCAGGGTGACCGCTTGGTGC
>JBGTCJ010000638.1:0-3367 GCA_041748895.1 Pirellulaceae bacterium | reverse complement strand
GGGAACTTGCCGAGTGACGAGATCATCAGCCAGTTGCCGGAGTCCTTCCAGAAGCGAGTGCAGGAACAGCGTGAGGGGAAGGGCAGGCGAGGAACCAGCGGTGCGGTGGTCGTTGGCAGCAACGGCCTGCTGTTCTCGCCGGACGACTACGGCGCGCAGTACAAGTTGCTTCCCGAATCGAAGTTCGTCGACTTCAAGGCGCCCGAGCCGTCCCTGCCGCGAATCCCGCACAAGGCCGGCGGTGATCAGCGTCACAAGTGGGAATTTGTCAGTACCATCAAGGGCGAATACGAGCCCGGGACGATGTCGAACTTCGGCTATGCCGGTCGACTGACCGAAACGATTTTGGTAGGAAACCTCGCGATGCGCGCCGGCGAAGGCCAACGCATCGAGTGGGATGCGAAGACGCTAACCAGCAAGAACGTGCCTTCGGTTAACGAATTCGTGCAGCGTGAGTACCGCAGCGGCTGGGAACTGTAAAAGTCCCCCCTGCGCTGTTTGCGGCTACCCAAATGCGACTACCTGAACGTGCCGCGAAGGCGGCCCAGGTAGGCTTCGGCCGATCCGGTCTCTTGGATTACCTTGCGGCTGATGTCCTGAATCGTTGAATCGGCCTTCGCCAATTGGTTGCGAGCGGCCGATTGCTGGGTTGCCAACCACTCCTGCAACTCGCCAATTTGGCCCTCGTAGATCTGGTCGATCTGTTGATGGGCTTGGACCCGTGTCGATTCGATTTGGGCCGCCAGAGCTTGTCGCATGGCGTTGCGAAGGATTGCCGTGACGTTCGTGCTGACGGTCACGTCAAAGTTGTCCCAAGTCCCGCGGAAACCCGCATCGACCTCAACGCGATCAATCCCCGCGAGCGTGTTGCGAAGCGTGGCGACCATGGGAGTATCGGCGATCCTCGTATCGGACCGCAGCTCAATCGCGGTGTCGACCCGACGTGAGACGAGTCGACCGTGCATCCGATCGCCTGTCGAATCGAGTTGTACCCAGAGCTCCATGCGACCATCGACCATTTCGAGCTCGATGGAATCGCTCTCGCCGAGCCGGACATCGGGCGCCTTGAGGTCGGGCCAGTGCAACGTAAGCGTTTCCTGCCGGGGAAACACGGCATCATTTCGCGTCATCTCGACACGCACGCTCTGTGGACCGTCCAGCCGAAGCCGGGCGCGGAGCGGTTCGTCGGCCAGACGCGGTTGTGGCGTCAAATTTTCGATCAGCCCCGCCAATTGATAGGTCTCGCCCTCGGCCCGAAAAGCCCCCGCGATCTCGCAGCGGCGGACAAGCACCGATGGCGGTCTGGGTCCTCGAGTCAGATCAATCCATTCGCCCCGAAGCCGCTCGGCCTTGGGAGCCGCCACCGTCCAGTCGGCCACCTCTCTACCCGACTCGAGGTAGCCGCGGACGCGATCAATCTGCGACTTGACCATTCCGGCTAGCAGTTGAGGTCCCAAGCCATCGGTCGCTGTGGCATCCAGTGGCAATCGATCGCGGACCCGATCGATGTCGATCTGCTTCGCCTGCTGAAGCAGCGCGAGATCCGACTGGACCCGCCCAGGGAGTGCGTCGAGCGTTGCACGGACTTCGATCAGCTCCTCTTGGATCTTCTTCGCCTGCGCGAGCGAGGCCTCCACCTTGGGCCAGTCTCGCAACGGGTTGTCAATCGCCTTGGCACTCGCTTGAATCGATCGGATGGACGCTTCGAGCTCGTCGGCCCTGCGGGTCAGCTCGGCGTACTCGATCTTCCAGCGACGGCGAATTTGGTCACTGCGACGAACGATCTCCGACTGATCGGCGATCGCCGAAAGTTGTGATTCGGTCTGGTCGGCCAGAGCCAATGTGAGATCCGAAAGCCACCTGCGATCGCTCGGCGATGTCACAACAGGTTCACGATCGATGTGACCGTCGGTCTCTCTTTTTCCACCCACGACCAGCCCGCTGACTCGGGCTTCGCGGATCACGTAGCGACGGTTTAGCAGGGCGCGGCCATCGATCACGCACTGGATCTCCTCGGCCTCGACCAAGTTGTTTAGCGACTTACTTGCGCGCGGGTTGGCGACGGCAACCGCGGTGTAGCGGAGCGTTGGTGGGAAGAAGCCGACATCCACCGACGCGATGTCAACCCGCGCACCGGTTGCCGCTCCGATCGCTTTGACCGTGAGGTACTTGGCGACCGGCGCCAGGGTGTACCGCAATACCAGGAAGATCGCGACTACGATGAAGACACGAGGGATGATGTATCGCCAGCGGATCATGCTGCGTTCCTTGTTCGCGAGTCGCGTAGTTGGCGGAGCAGGTAGTTGAGCGCCTGGCTCATCGCCTCGTCCTTGTCCGTGATGTCCGCGGCGGCGATTTCGCCGCCCCCTTGGGCCGACCGACGATGATCGTTCATTCGAATCACGTCGATCCGCGTCTCGATCGCGATCGGTTCACCTCGCCTATCCATCGGAGTGGCGGCCCCCGACTCGCGATCGACAACGCGTGGGATCTCGGCGTTGCTCGCTGCCCGAAGCTCAGCCACATCAGCGATCGCCGCCTCGACGGCCGTGGGCGCGATCGAGCCGGCGAGCGGCGCGGTGACGGGATCGATTGGAACAAAGACCGGTTGCTCCGCCACGTTAGCTGCCGCCGGCGGAGGATCGATCGGCGTGTCGCTAGGTGAAGGACCGAACCAATGAAAGATGGGGTAGCTCACGAGGTACATCGGAACGACCGCGGAAAGGCCCAGGACGAGGCTGCCCATCACGATCGTGTTGTTCAGATCGGTCCAGGGGACAAGAGGCCATTGCCAAGCCGTTACCCAGTGACGGGACCAGTCGGGGTGTGTCAGCACGAAACGGCCCACGAGATGAGAGTAACCATCCAGGTGTGGGGCGAGAAAACTGCAACTCACGGCCGAGATCGCGGCCATCGCATGGTTGATGCGAAAGGAAAGGACGACTAGCAGCAAAGCAACGGCGAGCAGATTTCCGTGGGGAACGATCCCCAGAAGAGCGCCGAGGGCGAGTCCCCATGCGAGTTGGTGCGGCTCATTGCGTCCGACGATCGCCTGCCGCAGACTGAGCAGTTGCTTGATAATGAATACCGCCATAGTCGCTATCGAACTCCCTCGAATCGCGTTCGTGGACCGCGAGCGAGTCGCCTTTCACTGCGCCGCGGAAACCGTCACCTCGACTTTCATCGGCAATCGATCTCCAGACATTCAGCCCAATCGTCAAAATCGGCGCAATCGCTAACCGCCGTCATTCCACAGCCGGCGGCGCGATGCAACAAAAAAACCCCGGACGGCCGCGATTCGTGCGGCGTCCGGGGTTGCGTGCGGCGTCCGGGGTTGATCGTCGAGGTCGTGAGATCTTGGGCGGCG
>JBGTCJ010000637.1:0-4347 GCA_041748895.1 Pirellulaceae bacterium | reverse complement strand
CAAAGAAGCGCTGGCGGAACATCGCAAATTTCTGGCATGGGTAAATGATCCCGCGCGTACCGGTGAAGATTTTGATCAATGGTCAAAAGGAGATCGAGGTGCCCGCCGGGGGTAAGCTCCTCGGGGCCCTCGCCGACGCGGGAATCTTCGTGTCCAGCGCCTGCGGTGGTGGCGGCACGTGTGCCCAGTGCCGAGTGAAGATCAAAGAGGGCGGTGGAGAGATCTTGGCGACCGAGACGGGCCACATCAACAAGCGCGAGGCTGCGGAAGGCGAACGCCTCAGTTGCCAGGTCGCGGTCAAACAGGACATGAAGGTGGAGGTACCACCGGAAGCCTTCGAAACAAAGAAGTGGAATTGCACGGTCAAGAGCAACCACAATGTGGCGACCTTCATCAAGGAGTTCGTGCTCGAACTCCCTCCGGGAGAGGAAGTCGACTTTCGAGCGGGTGGCTACATCCAGATCGAATGTCCTCCTCACACCGTCGCCTACAAGGACTTCAATATCGAGGAGCGTTTTCATCCCGACTGGGATAAGTTCAATATCTGGCGGTATGTCTCGAAAGTAGACGAAACCGTCGTCCGGGCCTACTCGATGGCAAACTACCCGGGCGAGAAAGGCATCATCATGCTCAATATCCGCGTCGCGACGCCTCCGCCGCGGGCTCCCGAGGACACGCCGCCGGGCAAAATGAGCAGCTACATCTTCGGCTTGAAGCCCGGAGACAAGGCGACGATCAGCGGTCCCTACGGAGAGTTCTTCATCAAGGATACCGACGCTGAAATGGTCTACATCGGTGGTGGAGCGGGGATGGCGCCGCTGCGGAGCCACATCTTTGAACTGTTCAAACGGCAGAAAACGAAGCGAAAAGTCAGCTATTGGTATGGCGGACGAAGCAGTCGCGAGTTGTTCTACGTCGATCATTTCCGCGAAATTGAAAAGGAGTTCCCCAACTTTCAGTTCAATATCGCGCTGAGTGAACCGCTTCCCGAGGACAACTGGACAGGGTATCGCGGCTTCATTCACCAAGTTCTGCTCGAGAATTATCTCAAGAATCACCCAGCGCCCGAGGACATCGAGTACTACATCTGCGGTCCCCCAATGATGAACGCAGCGGTGTTCAAGATGCTCGATGATTTGGGTGTTGAGCCTGAGAACATCGCCTACGATGATTTCGGCGGTTAACATCTCGCTTGGACTCGAGTGAGTGCTCGCTTTCGCATCGGACGCGAGATATTCTTGCAGGCTAGTCGTTCTCGTCTCCGCCTTGCCACTCCCGAGATCCGTTCATGTGCACCCTGCGTCGACCTAAGTTTGCTCCACTAGCGGCGTGGTTGTTGATCCAAACGCTGGCACTTGTCGGCGATGCAAGCGGTCAGTTCGAAGGGATGCGGGGGCGCGTGCCCACCGACGCAAACACGTTGGTGCTGATCGATGCGGAGCGACTATTCGGCTCCCGCGTCGCGGACGAGCAGCGATGGAACGCCCGCAGGCGGGCGGCCTTTGATGCGGGGTTATCCGCGTTGGCTCCCGATGCCAGCCAAGTAGTGATCGCCGGACGGATGGACCTGGAGTTTGGTCAATCGGTATGGGAGGTCGCTATGGCTCGTTTTAGCGCCGGGCGTGATGTCAGTGCCGTCGCCCAACGTTTCGGTGGTGAGATGGATCGAATTGTCGGTCGCACCGCGGCGAGACTACCGAACGATTCCATCGTGGTTCAAATATCGCCACAGCTCCTGGGAACCCACACACCTGCGAGCCGTCAGGACGTATCGCGCTGGTTAACGTCCACTGACAAGACCAGTTTGGACGCGCAACTTTCGGACTATCTGCAAACTGCGTTCGGTTTTGCGACACGTGTCGGAACGCCGATCATCATGGCGATTGACTTGGGTGGCGGCTTCTCGGCGGCTCAGGCCGCGACCCGGCTCGCCTCATTCTCGGCGATTACTGACGCCGACGGCGGCGTGGCGGCTGTCGACGAATTGGCGGACTTGGCCGCGTCGCTCCAAGGGGCAACGCTGGGAATCACGGTCGGAGATACGGTGGGCGGCGCGATCCGGCTCGACTTCGATAAATCGCCCGCCTCGGTTGCCAAGTGGCTCAAGCCGATCGTGATCGAGTCGCTCAGAAACCGCGGGGCGATGATCGACGACTTCGAGACGTGGAATCCATCGATCGAGGGCAACACTTTCCTGCTCCGCGGCACGTTGTCGGTCGCTGGTTTACGTCGCGCGCTGAGCGTACTTGAACTCCCGCCCTCCCTCTCGGAGGCGCTCGAGGTCGCGTCATCGTCCAGTTCGACCGGATCAGGCGGTGCCTCGCCATCGCAGCTCTACTTCCAACAAATCACTCAGTTGCTCGATGACCTTCGAGAAAAACCGCGCCGTGATGGCGTTTCGACCTTCGGACAGGCCGCGATTTGGTACAGCCGCTACGCGAGAAAGATTGATCAGTTGCCGATTCTCGGCGTCGATCCCATGTTGCTCGGTTTCGGCGCTGACATGGCCAATGGGCTCCGTCAGGCTGAGATGGCGATGCGCGGTGTCGGGATGAGATCGTCGGTGCGAACGGCACAGAACAGCGGAAATAGCGGACCTGCCGTAGCGTGGGGCGTCGCGGGTTACAACGGTTACGGAGGCTGGCGGGCCGGGTTCATTGACCCGCGGGCGGGTTCCCGCGAGCAAGGGCGGGCCAACGCCGTGATTCGCACCGAAGAACGTGTCAGCGGTGCGGCTTTCGTTCGTCAAGTTTGGCAAAACATCGACGAGGCTACCGCGACGATTCGCCGCGAGATGACGACTAAGTACGAAGTCGAGTTCTGACCCCATCGCTCAGCAACTCGTTGACGTTGGCGACGTTTTCCGTTTCGCGAGCCATTTGTCAGCAATGGACGTCCACGATCTGCACCCTTGGACGTATTTCAACCATTTCAAGCCGGCAGGTGATCTGATCAGTACCTTTGCCAGCAATGCGGGATTGTCGACCGTTTCAAAGTAAATGCTCGGGACACCCGCGTCGTCCCAAGCCGGTGTATGTGTTTCAACGTTTTGTAGAGCCTGCTCCGCTACCGATCGATAGTCGTAACGGGCAATCACTTGTTGACGGCCCTTCCTTCCCATTTGCCGCCGCAGTTCTCGATCGTTTGCAAGCTCGAGGATCGCGCTCTTGAGGCCTCGCCTGGTCGTTGCAACGTACCCTCCATCGCCGTTTCCGACGACTTCGCCCTGAGAGTTGTCGGCCCACGGAGTACTGAGTGTTACGACAGGTGTTTCGCAGAGCAGTGATTCAGCGAGGACCATGCCGAAACTTTCGCCTTGATCTGCTATGTGTACGAAGATGTCGATCGATGAGTACGTGACGGCGAGTTTCTCGTCTCCGATGAGCTCGTCGATCATGGTGATCGAACTGCGGTATTTTGAGTCTTCGGCGAGACGGACGATCGAGGAAGGCGGGTTGACCAATAGCAAGCAAAAGCGGTCGTCTGCCGCTCTCAGCTCATTAAAAGTATGGATCAGAAGTGGGGACCATTTGCCATCGAAGGCCTGGCCGATCCGACCCAGCAAAATCTGATTCTCGCAAACGCCCCTTCTGCCGCGAAAGGACTCGATTTGCTTCCCCGTCGACCTGGTGAGCGCCGATGTCTTCACGGGGTAGGGCACAACCGCGCACGGCCAATTTTTTGTTGCACGTCTTTTGAAAAGCCACAAACACCACTGAGACAGCTGATAACTATTGGACAACCGATCTGCCCAAGGACTTTGTTTGGAAAAGACATTCGTTTCAATCGCTCGGGCTGTCGGGACCGCGTCCAACACCGACTCGACTTCGATGGGTTGAAGCCCATGCGAGTGGATGTGAATCACGTCTGGTCGCCAATCTGCGATTTGGGCGAGATGAGATTCACTCAGCGGAAACCAAGTGTGGACGCCGGCAGACTCCAGTTCGCGTTGCCGCACGCCCGATTCACACGTCGCCAATACCCGAGAGTCATGCCCGTTGAGGAGGTACGCCTCCGCGAAATTTTGTGCGGCCCGTTGTGTCCCGCCCTTTCCAAGCGAGTAGACGATCGTCAGGATTTTCGACATGGTCAATGCCTCCCTACGCGGCAGGGCATTTATCTACACAAGTCGGTAAGCCGACTTTACCCTCCCTCGGGAGGGTCGGAAACGAGCTTGCGAGTTTCCGGGGAGGGGCGCGCCCGCAGGATAGCGAAGCGTTTACTAACCCCCCAACCCCTCCCCGAAGCCTCGTCCCTCGACTTCGACCCTCCCCAGGGAGGGTAATGAAGCTTGTGTAGATACGAATGCCCAAGAGCGGATCGATCCATAGTGCATTCAGGGGACCG
>JBGTCJ010000636.1:0-3663 GCA_041748895.1 Pirellulaceae bacterium | reverse complement strand
CAGTTCGCGCTCGACGAGCGTGTCGGTCGGTTTGGTCTTCGCGTAGGGACTGAACCGGAATTCGAGAACGGGGAGAATTTCACCAGTGAACCCGCGAATTCGAAAAACCGCGAAGGGGAAAGCCAATACGGCTAGAACGAGCGCCAAACGAATCCACCGCGACCTGCCGCCGGACGTTAGTCGGACAACCAACCAGGCGGCACCGACGAAGGCGATAGCCGCCAATACCATCGAAACCGCGTTATTGACGGAATGATCATTGGCAGGGTTAATCCAGTGGACCGCCAAGCTGATCGCCGCGCAAAGGCTGACCAGCACAAGGCATCCGATTAGCCGCCAGGGCGATCGGGAGGTCCGAAGGACGTCTCGTTGGTCGTCGGCGACTTCCGTGATGGACGACGGTTGGATCATGTCAGCTCCGGGTTGCGTTGCGGGAAATCCATACGCTGCAAACCGCGTTGCGAAGCACGTAACGTGCGACACTGCCCAGTAAAAATTGGCTCAACTGGCTTCGGCCCGTGTCTCCCATCCAAATCATATCGATCCCGTTGCTTTCGGCAAACTCGGTGATCGCATGACCAATGTGCTCCGCCTGCAAGACGTGGGTCGTAATCGGGATGGTCAGGTGGTCGAGTGTCGATACGGCTCGATTGAGATCTTCGGAGGCTTGGTTGCGGCGTTGGGCGAGATCGTCATCGGCCGATGCGAAGAGGCGCGAGGGTTGCGACAGGACGTGGACCAGATGGAGCTCGGTCTGCCGACCCCAAGAGAGTCCCGCAAATTGCTTGAGCGCCAAAACGGATGGCTCCGAGCCATCGTACGCAATCACAATCTTCGATTCATCGGGATTCGATTCATCAGACTCCACCGCCGCAGCGTGCTCCGGCCGCACGGCGAGGACCGAGCACTGAGCCTGCGTGGCCACGAAATCGCTGGTGCTGCCCAGCAGAACTCGAGAAATCGTTGAGTGCCCACGCGCCCCGATCACTAACAAGTCGGCTTGGATCCGATTGGCCTCCTCAGTGATGGTGTGTCCGACGTGCCCATGACTGATCTGATGATGGGTCACGACCTCGACATCGTCGAATAGCGCCTCAATCCGTGCGAAGGAGGCCCGCGCCCGTTCTTCCTCGGCGGCGATGAATTCGGGCAACCATGCGTAGGCGATCCCGCCGGTATCCTCGGGAGGGAAATAGATCACGGTCATCAAGTGAAGCTCGATCGGACCGACAAAGGGCAGTCGACTGCACCGCTGGGCCGCATGGAAAGCGTGGTCCGACCCGTCGGTGGCGATTAACAATTTCATTTAAGACTAGCTCCTGGGCATCAAGCAGCGGACACTCTCGAATTCTTGCTCCTCGTGCTGCTCGAGAGTATCGAACAGCAGGTCGGCTTCGTCGACGGCGGCTTGGAACGATTCGAAGGGTGCCACCGGCGCCATCAACCTCTCGATCATATCGTCGAGGCGGGCCGTCAGTTGCCCGTGATCGCGATCGCCTTGACGACGAAACGCCTCGACCTCGACGGAATCGGACTGGCTGGCAATTGCCGATGCGAGCGCGTCCTCGAGTTCAAAGTGGTTTTGCAACCGCGCTCGAAGCACCCTCAACTTGTCCCCAAGTTCACCGAAACGTGGAAGTCCACGATCGCATACCTCTTTGATCCAGAGGCGCGTTTGTCCGACAAAGCGGTCGAGTTCGGTATGTTCGATTTTCCACTGGGTCGTCAGTTCTTGAGTCGGGGTCAACATGGTCATCATCCAGTGTTGGGGAGAAGGGGGCTAGGTTGGGTTGTTAGCGGTTTGGCGTTGGTGGCAATCCTTTGTCATCTTCGCACGAAGCGCTCTCGCAGGGCAACGCTTCGATGCGTCGGTTGGTGATCCAGATCACTCGGATTCATCGCGCTGGGGCCTGTCCGGCGGTCGCTCCGGCTTGGCGAACCGACCGACAGCGACCACCATGGGGACCGATCCGGGTTGGCGGGTGCAGGTTTCGTTAGAGTTACTCCAAAGGAATTGACGGATGCTACACGCAGTAATCATGGCCGGCGGCAGCGGTACGCGATTCTGGCCGGCCAGTCGACGCGACACTCCCAAACAACTGCTCGCGGTTTCTGGTGATCGAACCATGATTCAGAGCACGGTGGATCGAGTTGCGGGGCTAGTTCCCGATGATCGCTGCACGATCGTCACCAGCCAGCGACTCGCTGCCGCGGTCCGAACGCAGTTGCCTGACGTGAACCTGATCGCAGAACCCTGCAAACGCGATACCGCCGCCTGCATCGGGCTGGCCGCCATTGCGGTTTTGGCGAAGGATCCCGATGCAACGATGCTCGTGATGCCTTCGGATCACGTGATCGAGACCGCCGCAGCGTTTCAGCAAGCCGTCACACGCGGGGAACGGTTGTTGGCCGAAGACAGTCAACGGATCGTGACATTCGGCATTCTTCCCAGCTACCCGGCGGAGTCTTTTGGATACGTCCAGCGAGGTAAGCCGATCGTCACCGACGGGCAGGTGGTCGGTTACGAGGTGATGACGTTTCGAGAAAAGCCGGACCTGCCGACGGCGCGCGAGTATTGTCAATCCGGCTCCTTCTACTGGAACAGCGGCATATTTCTCTGGCGCGCTTCACTGATCCTCGACCTGATTCGAAAGTTCGAGCCTGTGATGGCGGCTCACTTGGACGCCATCGGGGCCGCCTGGGGTGATGCCTCGATCGACTCCGTGCTCGACGAACATTTCGCCGCGATCATCGGAAAGTCGATCGACTATGCGGTGATGGAGCGACACGACCGCGTGTGCGTGATCGAGGCACCTTTCGAATGGGACGACGTTGGTAGTTGGCAAGCGATTGCGCGGCTCGGCGAGCCGGACAGCCGGGGGAATTGTGTCCGCGGAAAACACGTGGGAATCGATACAAAAAACTGCATCGTTTACGGGTCCGACGACCACGCGATTGTCACCATCGCACTCGATGAGATGATCGTCGTCCGGGCTGGCAATGCCACGCTCGTTGCCCCCAAACATGCTGAGGAGCGTGTGCGGGAGGCGGTGAAAGAGCTCGAACGTCGGCAACTCGATGAATTTCTCTAGCTGTCGTCACAACCAGCGAGTTGGTTTGGGTTTCGGCACGTCAGCATTCGGGTGAATACATGCGCTGGCGTGAATGGAAATCTCAGCGCCGCGACGACGGGCGACGCTGCCAATCTATCCCGTCATCGACGGTGGGAATTCGAATCACGCCGCTTGACCCCTCGGCGCGATCGGCGATGCGAAGCACGTCGCGGCAATATTGATGGCAGCTGATACACGTTGACATCGAGTGCATGTAGGCGAATGCGGCGCCATCGAGGTTTTGGTCTTCAGCTAACTGAGCCAGCTTCAAGGCTTGGCGACGGAGTTCGACGCGATGGTGGGTGTAGACTTGATCCGCGTTGGATTGCCAAAGTCCTGCGTCACAGATGCGAGCCAACTCCGAGGCGCCACGCCGGATTCGCTCGAAGTCTTGAGAAACCAAGCCTGCGGCGATGGTTTGCGTGCTCGCCAGTTTGGCAAACATGAGTGTCGGCAGCGGATGATCCTCGCGCTTGACGTCCGACTCCTGGCCTTCCGCCCATAGGCCTCCGACCGCGAGCAAAACGATCCCGACGATAGCCACAGCCGT
>JBGTCJ010000635.1:0-11468 GCA_041748895.1 Pirellulaceae bacterium | reverse complement strand
GAAGTGCTCGAGCAACTCGCTGCCGTGCACACCCTACCGGCCAAGGTCATTGAATACCGGCAGGCGACCAAACTGAAGAACACCTACATCGACGCTTTGCCCAAGCTGGTGAGCGCCATCACGGGTCGAGTCCACACGTCGTTTCGTCAAGACGTCGCAGCCACGGGACGGCTGAGCAGCACCGATCCCAATTTACAAAACATCCCGATTCGGAGCGAAGAGGGGAGGGCCATTCGGTCGGCTTTCCTTGCGAGTCCCCAGGATTGGTTGCTGCTTGCAGCAGATTATTCGCAGATCGAACTCCGCGTGTTGGCTCATTACAGCGGCGATCCAGCGCTCCTGGATGCCTACCGCAATGACCTCGACATTCATACGGCCGTTGCCGCCGAGGTTCACGGAGTCGATTTGGAGAATGTCAGCGGTGAGATGCGTCGGATGGCCAAAACGATCAATTTTGGGATCGTCTACGGACAGAGCCCCTTCGGACTGGCGCGGACGCTGGGAATTTCCAAGGATGCGGCGGCCGAGTACATCGAGACGTATTTCGATCGCTACGGGGGCGTCCAAGACTTCATGTTGCGAACGTTGCTCAATTGCCGCCGCGACGGTTTTGTCAAAACAATTCTCGGACGCAGGCGTGATGTTCAGGGGGTTCGTGATCTATCCAAACTCGAACCGTCAAAGCGACGCAATTTGACCGAGGCCGAAAGGATAGCGATCAATACCGTGATTCAGGGGTCGGCTGCCGATCTGATCAAACAAGCGATGATCGCGGTCCATCGACGGCTCCAATCGGGGGCGCTTCGCGCGCGGTTGCTGCTCCAAATCCACGACGAACTGCTGTTTGAGGTGGATCCACGGGACGCCGAAACGCTGCGTGACCTCGTGCGAACCGAAATGACTTCGGTGATGTCGCTACGCGTGCCGATTCAGGTTGACATCGCCATCGGTCGGTCGTGGGCGGACGTTTAGCGTACGCCGCTGCCGGTCCAAACGATCCTTACGCATGTCGGGATTCGTGGTTAAGATTCGTTGGCAGTACCGCATGTCCCGCCCATCTACCGAAGGTCCGTCCGATCTCGATGTCCGCTTCCTCCTCCCCTGAAACGTTTCGCTCGTCATCGTCCCCGCGAACGATGCTCGATAAAATTTGGGATTCCCACGTCGTTCACGCCGAGCGGGGGCAGCCGACGGTGCTCTACGTCGATCTGCATTTGGTTCACGAGGTTACCAGCCCGCAGGCGTTTGACGGGTTACGGGTCAATGGGCGCTCCGTCCGTCGCCCCGAGCGGACCATTGCGACTCCGGACCACAATGTGCCCACGAGCGACCGCAGTTTGCCGATCGCCGATCCGATCAGTCGCATTCAGATCGAAACGCTGCGAAATAATTGTCAGCAGTTCGGCATACGC
Source organism: Pirellulaceae bacterium (assembly GCA_041748895.1). Classification (GTDB taxonomy): domain Bacteria; phylum Planctomycetota; class Planctomycetia; order Pirellulales; family Pirellulaceae; genus UBA6163. The sequence goes on along the minus strand of JBGTCJ010000635.1, from coordinate 10,056 downwards.
CTGTTCGACATTGGCGACGTTCGCCAGGGAATTGTACACGTCATCGGGCCCGAAAACGGTTACACCCAGCCTGGTATGACGATCGTCTGTGGCGACAGCCACACCGCGACCCATGGCGCGTTTGGGGCCCTGGCCTTCGGGATCGGCACGAGCGAGGTTGAGCATGTCTTGGCGACGCAGACCCTTCTGCAGTTCAAGCCCAAAACGTTCGAACTGCGTGTCGAGGGACGTTTGTCTCGCGGCGTGACGGCGAAAGACATGATCCTTTACCTGATCGGCCAGATCGGCACGGCCGGCGGCACCGGATACGTGATCGAGTACAAGGGCGATTGCATGACGGCGCTCTCGATGGAACAGAGAATGACGGTTTGCAACATGTCGATCGAGGCCGGCGCCCGAGCCGGGATGATTGCCCCCGATTCAACGACTTTTGAGTATCTCCGCGGTCGTCCCGAGGTCCCCTCGGGTAGTGCCTTCGATGCGGCTGTCGAGCGGTGGGAGCAATTGCCCTCGGATCCCGGAGCGACGTACGACCTGTCGCAGACCTACCGTGGCGAGGACATCCAGCCTCAGGTCACTTGGGGAACCAACCCGGGTCAAGTCCGGGGAATCGATGAGGCGATTCCGTCGCCGACCGAGTTTGCCGACGCGACCGAGCAGAAGTCGACCCAGCAGGCGCTGCAGTACATGGGGCTTGAGGCTGGCGTGCCGCTCAGTCAGGTCAAGCTCGACCGCGTGTTCATCGGCAGTTGCACCAATGCGAGGATTGAAGATCTGAGAGCCGCCGCGGCGGTCGCCAAGGGTTATCGAGTTTCCGATCGCGTCAGCGCGATGGTGGTACCAGGCAGTGGGCAGGTAAAGCGGCAGGCGGAGCAGGAAGGGCTCGACCGCGTCTTCAAAGAGGCTGGGTTTGACTGGCGTGAAGCCGGTTGCAGCATGTGCCTAGCCATGAACCCTGACAAATTGGCGCCCGGGGAGCGATGCGCGAGCACCAGCAATCGCAATTTTGAGGGGCGTCAAGGCAAAGGGGGGCGAACGCATTTGGTGAGCCCCGCAATGGCCGCCGCAGCCGCCATCAAGGGGCACTTCAATGACATCCGCCAGTGGGACTATCGGGCTTGAGCCGATTCCCCGCTCGGTTGTGCACCGCTCGCCTCCATCCATTTCAATGACAAAAACATCGCCATGAAACCATTTACCGTCCACACCGGTCTGGTCGCGACACTTGATCGTGCCAATGTTGACACGGACCAAATCATCCCCAAGCAGTTCCTCAAGCGGATCGAGCGTACGGGTTTTGGGCAATTCCTCTTTTTTGATTGGCGTTTTTTGGAGGATGGGACAACCCCCAATCCAGAATTTGAGCTGAACCGACCCCAATCGAAGGGCGCGTCGGTTCTCGTGGCGCGGAAAAACTTTGGCAGTGGCTCCAGCCGCGAACACGCGGTGTGGGCGCTGGATGACTATGGTTTTCGCTGTGTCATCGCCCCTTCGTTTGCCGATATCTTTTACAACAACAGCTTCAAAAATGGTTTGCTCCCGATCGCGATCGGTGAGTCGGTGGTCGATGAGATCTTTACTCGCGCCGCCGAAAACCCAGGTTACCGTTTGACCATCGATTTGGAACAGCTTTTAGTGACCGATGACGACGGCCTGAGCGAGCGGTTTGAAGTCGATCCGGCGCGTCGTCAAAGCCTTCTGCACGGGCTCGACGACATTGCCCAAACGCTGCTGCACGAGGACAAGATCACTCAGTACGAGCGGGCTCGTGCGTGGTAGTGTTCCGCGGCATCAGCGTCCGTCGCGAAGCCGATAGCCGAGCATGTTGTCAAGCTCGCCTTGCGCCTCGATCGCGGTGACAGTCTTTTCGATGTCGTAGGGGACTCGTCGGAAGGTGATCGTTTGGTCGTCCAAAATGACGTAGCAGCTTCGCGGATCCGAATCACGCGGTTGGCCGACACTGCCGACGTTGATCATCCATTTCCGCGACTTGTCGGCGATCGAGTAACGGTCGTGCGTCTCGGCTGAGGGTAAAAATCGCATGTCGCTCGAAAAAATCCCGGGGACGTGGGTGTGACCCTGAAAACAAACCTCCGAGATCAGGGAAAAGAGCTTGTCCATCTTTTTGGGGTTTTGAGTATCCTCCGGGAAGACGTACTCGCTCGTCGGGCCGCGCGGCGACCCATGGACAAACAACATGCCGCCCCGACGGACGGTACGCGGCATGTTGCATATGAATTCGAGCCGCTTTCGGCAGACGGCAGGGTCCGGGCTTTGGTGCAGTTGCGAACGGGTCCAGAAGATCGCTCGCTCGGCCGAGTTATTGAAGCCTTCGGGATCGAACACCGCGCTGCTGTCGTGGTTGCCGAGCACGGTGAACCCGAAATTCATTGCTGCGTCGAGACACTCGCATGGGTTTGGTCCATAACCGACGACGTCGCCGAGACAAACGATCTCATCGACACCCTGCCGAGCGATATCCTCGAGCGTGGCTTCGAGCGCCGCCAGGTTTCCATGGATATCGCTAAGAATCGCCAACCGAACCACGTGCCGTCCCCTTAAAATGGATGCCGCCAAAGCAACCCCTAGCCGGCTGCGTACTCGGCACCGAAGAACGCCTTGCTCTCGGCCACGCCCGGCTTGATCGTTCGGTTGCCTTCCTTCCAATCGGCTGGGCAGACCTCGCCATTCTTCTCAAAGTATTGCAACGCCTTCACCATCCGTAGGGTTTCATCGACGCTTCTGCCAAGCGGAAGGTCATTCACGACTTGGTGACGAACGGTGCCCGTCTTGTCGATTAGAAAGGAGCCGCGGAGCGCGACGCCTCCGTCGAGCAAAACGTCGAAGTCACGAGAGATTTGCTTGTTCAAATCGGCCACCAACGGGTAGGCCACCTCACCAATTCCGCCCTGCGTTCGCGGAGTGTTCCGCCACGCGAGGTGGGAGAAGTGGCTGTCAACGGATACGCCGATGACTTGGACACCGAGCGCCTCAAAGTCGGCGTTGCGGTCGCTAAATGCGATGATTTCCGTGGGACAGACGAACGTGAAGTCGAGCGGATAGAAGAAAAGCAGTACGTACTTCTTCCCGATGAATTCCGACAGGGTGAAGCTCTCATTGAACGATCCGTCGGGCATGACGGCGGTCGCTTTAAAATCCGGGGCTTGCTGTTGGACCAAAACGGCCATGAGTGAGAATCTCCGAGATGCAGAGGATGATTTGGAAAGAATCGATCGTCTTGGCGTATCGATTGACCTCGAGTAACGCCCGGTCGCTCGCCCCGGCAATGGCACGCGCGGGTGCCCACCCCGGTTGACCACGGCGATTTGGCAGTCACCCCACAAGTTCCTTGAGAGCCTCGATCACCTGAGAGTCGTGCCCTTCCACCTGAACCCGCTTCCACAACCGTGCCAGCTTTCCGTCGGCGGCGATCAAGAACGTCGATCTCTGGATCCCCATCGACTTCTTGCCGTACATATTTTTTTCCCGGTAAGCGCCCAACTTCTCGGCGACCTCGAATCCCTTATCGACCAGAAGCGGAAAATTGAGCGAGTACTTCTCGCGAAACTTGGCATGACTCTCGATCGAGTCACCGCTCACCCCAAATACCTTGGCCCCCAACTTCTCGAGTGCTCCGCTCGCATCGCGAAACGCGCACGCCTGTTTGGTGCATCCCGGCGTGTCATCTTTTGGATAAAAGTAAAGCACGACGGGAGATCCGATCCAGGTGGAGGATTTGACCTTGTTCCCTTGGTCGTCGATCAGCGTAAACGTGGGGACCTTCGTGCCTTCTTCGAGCCAGTCAGCCATGATTTTTTCCTTGTGGTTGGATCAACGTCATCGTTTGAGGACAAGGCGATCGGGAATGCGGTCTGCCGACATGATACGCGGCCGAATAGATCCCGGCCGACGGCATCGAACGGCAGACAAGATTGGGTGTGGGTGCTGGTGAGACACCCATCAAGTCGGTTACGATCGTATGCCTTATGAATACGAATGAACCCGGACATCCGGCACCCAAGACCGACGCTCACGCACCCAGCTCTGCGGTCTCGCCTTCCGCACCGGCGGTATCGCAAACCGCTGTTGACGAGGCGACCATTGAGCCACCTATTTCGAGTGTTCGTCGGCCTGTGATGGTCAAGGACTACAGTCGGAAGTTGGCAGCCGCGGCGGCACAGGTCGCAATCGCCAACAAGGGAAGGGATGTGATGGTGCTCGACGTCTGCGACCAAACGGCGCTGTTCGACTACTTCGTTCTCGCCAGCGGTACGAGCCGGCGGCAACTGCATGCGATCAGCGAAGAGATCGATGATGTGCTCGAAAAGCAACTCGGTGACCGCCGGTTGGGCATCGAAGGGTATGAGGACAGTCGTTGGATCGTGCTCGATTACGGCAGCGTTGTGATTCACCTTTTTGACGATGAGACCCGATCCTACTACGACTTGGAATCGCTGTGGGCCGATGCCACCGTAGTCCCCCTCGTTGAGCTGGGTATCGTGGACCCGAACTCCGATCGCGAGCCTTCTGTTTGATGCGGATCCAGCGGCAGTTGCGTGAGAAGTTGCGGCTGGCTCTGAAGCAGTTGGCCGACTCAAGTCCCCATGGGTCCGAGATCGACGCCGCGATGGCGTCGCTCGTCGCCATGCTGCGACCTGCCGGTGATCCCCGTTTTGGTGACTATCAAGCCAACTGCGCGATGTCGCTAGGGAAACTCTTGGGTGATCGCCCCCGCAGCGTCGCCGAGCGTTTGGTCTCGGCGGTCGCGTGGGATGAGGTCTGTGAACCGCCTGAGATCGCGGGGCCAGGATTCATCAACCTTCGGATCCGCGATGACGTTTTGGCGCAGACCCTGCAAGGCATGTTGGCCGATCTCAAATTGGGGATCGGTGTGCCATCGGATCGACAAACGATCCTCATCGACTATTCGTCACCCAACGTCGCTAAGCCAATGCACGTCGGGCACATTCGTAGCACGGTGATCGGCGATAGTCTCGCGAGGGTCTTTCGCTTTCTTGGCCATCACGTCATCACCGACAACCATCTGGGCGACTGGGGCACCCAGTTCGGAATGGTGATCTACGGTTTCAAGCACTTCGGCGATCCGCAGGCGTTCGATACGAATCCGGTCGCCGAGCTATCGCGGCTCTATCGGCTGGTCAATCGGATCATTGAGTACCACACCTCCCGCGAGCGGATCGCCGCAGTCGAAAAGGCTGCGCGGGACGCTTCAGCAGTTGTCGACCAAGCGCGATCGCTGCTGAACGCGACTACCGACCCGACCGAGAGAAAGCCGCTCGAAAAGTCGGTCGTCGCGGCTGAGAAGAAGTGGCGGTCGGCCTTGGATGATTTGCAAACTATCCGAAACGTGATCTCCGCTGCGGAGTCCGATTCCGATTTCCATGAGTTGGCGTCGCGACACGGGGAGATCGCCACCGCCGTCCTACGGGAAACGGCGAAACTTCACCAGGGCGATGAGGAAAACCGTAGGCTTTGGAGTCAGTTTCTGCCGCATTGCCAGGACGAAATCGATCGGGTTTATCGGCGACTGGGCGTGGTTTTTGATCACACGCTAGGTGAAAGCTTCTACCACGACAGGCTTGCCGACGTGGTGCAGACCTTGATCGATCGCTCGGTGGCGACGCTGAGCGACGGCGCCGTTTGTGTATTCATGCCCGAGTTTGACTCGCCCATGATCATTCAGAAGAAAGATCAGGCATTTCTTTACGCGACCACGGATTTGGCCACATTGATTTACCGCCGCGAGCGGTTCACACCGGATCAAATCCTTTACGTTGTGGACACTCGGCAAAGCGAGCACTTTGAGAAATTGTTTCTCGTAGCCAAGCGTCTGGGGATGGAGTCCACGAGGCTGGTGCACGTCAATTTCGGGACGGTTTTGGGCGAGGACGGCCGTCCATTCAAAACTCGCAGTGGGACTTCGGTCGGACTCGAATCGTTGTTGGATGATGCCGTGAAACGGGCCTCAGCGGTCGTCTGCGACCCCGAACGAGCCGAAAAGATCCAGCCGCCACTGACCGATGAAGAGAAAGAGCAGATCGCTCGGGTCGTCGGCCATGGGGCGATCAAGTATGCCGATTTGGCGCATCATCGAACGAGCGACTACAAGTTCGACTTGCAGAAGATGGTCGCGCTGGATGGAAACACCAGCGCCTACGTCCAATACGCTTACGCGAGAACGCAAAGTATTTTGAGCAAGGGTGAAACGGATGAGGCTTCGGTGATCGCCGCATCCGTCGTCCCCACACTTTCTCATCCGGCCGAGCGTGCGCTGGCGTTGGTGCTGAGTCGATTCGGGGAGAGCCTTGATCAGGTAGCCGCTGATTACGCCCCCAACTTTCTGGTCGACTACCTTTACGAGACCGCGAAGAGTTATGCGGTTTTCAATGACAACTGCCCAGTCCTCAAGGCGATCGACCGCGACACGAAAGATGCCCGCTTGGTGTTGGTGGCGCTCACGGGGAGAGTATTGAGAACGGGACTCGATCTGCTCGGCATTGGTGTCGTTCCACGAATGTAGCACCCAGTGATTTATGGGGTGCTAGATTGAGCGGATCGAGGTTGCGGATAACTTGTGCATTTTCGCCCGGTTACCCCTAGTCAATTCTTGAAAAGATAATATAAATCGAAGCTATCACCTGTTCGCAAAGAACGCATGGGTGACGTTGAGCGGAAGTTTCATTTCTTATTGCGACCGATGAAGTGGTCGTTGAAAGGTAGTCTTTTCCATGGCAAAGAAAACTGGCGGTCCCAACAAGTCGCAGGCGATCCGTGACTATTATGCGGCCAAGCCCGATGCGAAGCCGATGCAGGTCGCTGATGATTTGGGGAAACAAGGGATCATCGTGTCCGCGGCTTTTGTCAGCACCATTCGGTCGAACATGTTGTCCAAGGGCAAGAAGGTGGTTCGCAAGCGCGGACGACCAGCGGGGACCAAGAAGGCCGTCACCACGCGAACCGCGTCGGTGGCTGCACCTCGTGCCGGCGGAGCGTCAAGCGTTTCCCTCGATGGCTTGATCAAGGCCAAGGGGTTGGCGAAGGATCTCGGCGGGATCGACAAGGCGATCGCCGCACTGACCGCGCTGCAGAAGCTGGGCGTTTAGGACCCGCGGGCGTTCCCCGGATAGGAGGTCGGCGCCCCGCGGTGCGGGCGTCTTCGTTTCCAGCAGCGGGAAATCCTGGAGTTTCGTTCGTCGCTATGCTAGACTGTTCCGCGTTCCAGGTGGTGCGGGGATCGCAATCGCATTCCCGCCGCCGCTAAGCGTCTAGCTTGTCGACCCGATTCCCGTCCACTGCATCTGGGCTTCCGTTGCTCGTATGTCTGACCTGACCCCTGAACAGTTCATGCAACGGATCATTGGAGTCGGGCTTGCGGAGCCGATTCAGGTTGAACAGGCGCGATCGGAGCTTGGCGGCCAGGATGTGACTTTGTCCGAAATGGTCCGCGTCATGCAGCGACGCGGCGTGCTGACGACGCTGCAAACCGAGAAGATTCTCAAAGGGGATCGAACCGGTTATTTTTACGGTGATTTCAAGGTGCTGTACCTGATCGGTGCCGGTACCTTTGCTCGCGTTTATCGCGCCGCGCGGGGAGATAACGAGGCGTTCGCAATCAAAGTGTTGCGGAAGCGATTTCGTGACCAAACGGACCAGCTCGAGCAGTTCCTTCGGGAAGCTCGAATGGGGCTCAAGCTTCGTCACCCCAACATTGTCAGTATCTACAGCGTTGATCCTGACGTTCGGAATCCCTACATGGTGATGGAGTTTGTCGAGGGCCAAACGCTTCGGGAAATGGTTCGCCTCCGCGGGTCGCTCGAGACAATGACCGCGCTCAAGTTGATGCATGACATCGCTTCGGCGTTGGCCTATGCCACCTCGTTGGGCATCTCACACCGGGACATGAAGCTGTCGAACGTGCTCGTGGCCAGCGACGGGCGTGCAAAGCTCGTGGATTTCGGTTTGGCAGCGTTGGCCGATCGCAACAATCCTGAGCAGATTGCCGATTGCCCCAATGCGCGAGCGATCGATTATGCGGCGTTGGAACGCGGCACAGGCGTGCGAAAAGACGACCCGCGTAGCGACGTCTATTTCGCCGGCGTGATGCTTTATCACATGTTGTCGGGCAAGCCGCCGTTGACCGAAACGCGTGACCGGCTCAAACGATTGAACGTCAGCCGGTTTCACGATGTCAAACCGCTTCACGAGGTGGCGCCCGACGTGCCTCCCATGGCGTGTCATATCGTCAACAAGGCGATGGAAGTCGACCCCGAAAAGCGGTTTCAGTCAGCCGCTGCGATGCAGGCTGAAATCAAGAAAGTGATTGAAAAATTGCTCAAGGGCGAGGATTCAACCGGCAGAGACGATTCGATCGATGTGCTGCAAGGTCAGTACGAGGATGATGAGGGTTCACTCGAGGAGGGCGAAGGCCGCGTGGTCATGTTGGTCGAGAGCCAGGCCGAACTGCAGAATGCGGTCCGCGAACGACTCAAATCCCGTGGCTACCGCGTGCTGATCATCTCCAATCCCAATCGGGCGCTGGAACGATTCATTCCGGGTGAACCGCCGCCAGCCGACGCGGTCATTTTCTCAGCTGCCGAATTGGGATCGCTCGCGTTGGAAGCTCACAACACTTTCGCAGGTACTGAACACACCGCTGAGATTCCAACGATCTTGATGGTCGACCGGCGTCAGGATCGGATCATTCGCGAGGCCCGTCGCGGTGCGCATCGCAAACTGTTGCCACTGCCGATGAAGGTGCGTGACCTACGAGGTGCCCTCGCACAACTGCTTTCTAGTGTCCCGAGGCGACCGATCGGAACGTATTGATTGATTTCACTTGGCTTTTCCTGGAAGAGCGAAGTGATCCAAACCTCCCTTCCCTTCCCCTCCTATCTCGTTCAGGGTGGTGTTTCTTATGTCGCGACTGGCCATCGTTACCCTGTTCTTTGTGATCGCTTCTCCTCTATCGGCCCAGGAGGGGCGGAAGCGGATGCTGATGATTGCTGGAGGCCCGAGCCACGGGTTTGGAGCGCACGAGCACTACGCGGGGTTGAGGATTCTGGCTGATACGATCCGTTCGACCAGCGCCCCCGTGGAGATCACGCTCGTTCGCGGTTGGCCCGACGATCCGGCCATGCTTGAAGCGGCCGATTCGATCGTGATTTACGGCGATGGTGGCGAACGGCATCCGGCGTTGCCGCATTTGGACACTTTGAAGGGGCTGCTCGCCGACGGCAAAGGGTTTGTCTGCCTGCACTACGCGACCGAGGTTACGCTCGAGACCAGCCCCCAGTGGCTCGAACTCCTTGGCGGTAGCTTTGAGATCCATTACTCAGTCAATCCACACTGGGAGGCCGAATTCGCTTCGCTTCCGGAGCATCCGATTGCCCAGGGCGTCGGGCCGATGAAGATCAACGACGAGTGGTACTTTCATCTCCGTTTCGCGGCGCCTGAGTTAGGAATAGTGACGCCGATCCTGCAGGCGGTTGCGCCTCCGGAAACGATGCGTCGCCCCGACGGGCATCACAGCGGAAATCCCTTCGCCCGTGAGTCGGTCGCCCGGGGCGATCTTCAGACGGTCGCCTGGGCGTTTGACCGGGCTGGCGGTGGACGCTCGTTCGGTTTTACCGGCGGCCATTTTCACTGGAATTGGGGCAACGAAGAGTTCCGCCGTTTGGTTGCGAACGCTCTGGTGTGGTCGACGGGATTGGACGTACCCGATCGTGGCGTTGATGCCAAACCGCTGGGCATCGCCCCGTTGCTTGAGAATCAGGATTTCGAACCACCCAAGAATTTTGACGCGGCGAAAATCGAAACCGAATTTCGATTGAAATCGGGTCCGCCGGCGGACGACAATGCCGCGGTCCAGCCCCGGGCGGAAACCGGTCCAGACGTCGATCTCCGATCGCCACAGCAGGCCGTAGCCGGCCTGCAAGTCGCCTCCGGTTTGGAGGTCACGCTCTCGGCGAGCGAGCCCGTTCTCAGCAGCCTCACCAATCTCGAGGTGGACGATCGTGGCCGCGTTTGGGTCATTGA
>JBGTCJ010000634.1:0-1818 GCA_041748895.1 Pirellulaceae bacterium | reverse complement strand
GCAAGCCTTCCGTCAGTTCCGCTCGCTTTCCCGATGCTGCACCTCCGAGGTTATCGCGAGCACGCTCTGCGTGTTAACCAGGCTAGCCGGTGAAGCATTTAGGATGCGATCCGCCATCTGGCGGTTCTTGCTTGCAAAGTCAAGGAATGCTTCAAGCAGATCATCGGATCGCATCAACCTGACGATCGCGACCATCTCTTCTTCGGCCCTCAACTGCGTGCACACCGTTTCAATGACTTTGGAGCACTCGTGCAGGAGGTCTTCCAGCGATTGCGTCGGAAGATCGCGGACGTCGTCGTTCCTCGAAGCGATCACTATCTCTCCGAGCTGACGGTCGAAAATTCGATGCCCTTGGAAGCGGGTATCACGACAGCCTCAAGTACCAGTTGAAGTTTGACCGCTTCACACGTTCGGGAGTCCAGGCAAGCTTATCGATCGCGGACCCCGTCGCGAAGGATCGTGGCGAGACGTTGCCCTGCTTGTGCAGCTCGCAGCTGAGCCACTCGACCAGCGTCCCGGAGATAGTCTTCGGAAAGCGTTAACGCCTCGACTCGGTCAACGAGCCCGCGCTCAACGGCCAAGGCTGCTTGGAGCACATCGGGCGTGTAGACAAACCGAAGCGCCGCTTGACGGCTCTCGGATGCCCAAACTTTCGGGTCCATTGCGTCCGCGCATCCTACAGAATGAAGGCCTGCCAGGTGCAGGGCAGGATCGGCATTGATGTCAGCCACGCGCCGTTGAACGTCGCTAAACCGGGGATTGCCATCAAGCAACGAATCCCAAACCGTGTGAAGATTGCGTCCGTTCGTGACACGAAAACTGTTGGCGCCTCGATCGCCGTCCGGAAAGGCACGCGGCGAGTAAAGGCTACCAGCATGACAGGGCTGGTGCAGATCCGCCACCATGTGACACAGCCAGTAAAGTGCGACGGCCCGAGCTTCGTCGGATTGCGTCGGATCGCTAAATACCTCAAATCGGGGTTGGCTCGGTCTGACAGCTGGGTTAACGGGAAATCGCCATAAACCCCAGGAAATACGACAAAAAATGCGATCCAGAGACAGCCGTTTCGCAGTTGGACGCGATTTCGTTTGTTTCGTTTGTTTGCTTTGCTGCGTTTGGGCGATACACTAGAGATGGAGGTCAAACCATGAACGCAACGCTGTCCGATCTACCCGGTACGCTCTCGCCAACGCCCGGTGATGCCGAGTTGGCGAAAGTCTCTAGCCGCGCAATCGCGGAACTTGTCGCTCACGAAAGCGAGGGCACCATCCGGTTGGTTGCCAAGCTGGGAACGAAGGAAACCGAGATCGTGATTCCATCGTCGGCGATCCAACTTCTCGGTGCCCTGCTCACCGAATTTGCCAAAGGCAACGCGGTCGCCATGTTCCCGGTGCACGCTGAATTGACGACGCAGAGGGCCTCGGATTTGCTTGGTGTGTCGCGGCCGTTCCTGGTCGACCAGCTTGAAAAGGGCGAATTGCCATTCCGCAAAGTGGGGACTCACCGACGCGTGCTGCTAAAGGACCTGATGGAGTACAAACAGTCGATGGACCGCAAACGCCACGAAGCACTCGACGAATTGGCTGCCCAGGCCCAAGTACTCGACATGGGTTATTAAGACTTGAGCCACTTCCGGTGTGGAGCTGATGCGATCGTGACATACAATTTGAAAGACTTTCCTCAAGAAGCGTTGAGCCCGTACGGGATCGAATCAATCCACCCGGACTCGTTCATCGTCAGCCAATTGGATTTGGCAACCAGCGTGGTGCTGACCGCCGTCAAGCAAACCCGCGCAAGATTGAAGAATCCGCCGAGATC
>JBGTCJ010000633.1:0-8798 GCA_041748895.1 Pirellulaceae bacterium | reverse complement strand
GATCGAGTTGTGCTTCATTTTGGTCTCTATGGAACCTACTGTCTTAACGCTGATACTGGTGCGGAGCTCTGGCGTCAGATTTTGAGCTACGATGACAGCATTGGCCCTGGCAGCAGCGTCAAGCACGCTGACGGGGTCGTGATCGTTCCGTGCGATGGAATGGGCGACCAGTTTGTGGCGGGGCTTTCACTTGAAACCGGTGAGATCATTTGGCGAACGGATCGGCCACCCGTCGAAGCTCGGGCCAAAGAATTCCGATCATCGTACAGTTCCCCGCTCATCATCGAAGTCAACGATCAATCGCAAGCAATTGTTCCGGGAACACAGTGGTGCGTCGCCTACCACGTGCGAACTGGAAAGGAAGTCTGGCGTCTTCAACATAGCAAAGGCTTCAGCCTTGGCTGCACGCCAATCGCCGTTGATGGCAAGGTAATTATCGCAACCGGCTACGGGGGAAATGAACTAGTCGCGATCGATCCGACAGGTTCGGGTGATGTCACGAATACTCACGTCCTATGGCGTCAATCAAAAGGCATGCCTTTGATGTCCAGCCCAATCCGTTTGGCAGATCTGCTCTACACTGTCACTGATAGCGGCATTCTGCACGCACTACGTCACTCAGATGGTGAACTGGTTTGGCGACATCGTCTCGGTGGCAAGTTCTCTTCGTCACCGTTTGCCAGTGGCGATCGCCTGCTCGTCGGCGACCATGAAGGCAATATCACCACTTTTCGCGCTACTGATAAGTTTGAAGAAATGGATCGCTATGAATTGGACGAGCAGATCATGGCAAGTCCGATACCGATCGGCGATGATTTAATTCTGAGAACAAAAGTGGCGATCTATCGTTTTTCACAAGACTAGACCAAGTGACTGTCGCTCGCGAACTCAGACGGAGAATTTGCCATGTAGCGCTCCTTCGATAAGATACGACCGACTAGTTAATCGATCGTACCGCTGGTCGAATATCGCTGTGAAGTAATCAATGTTAAACTCTAACTTTCGTTCCTGACATTTTCGAAGTGAACCTGCTATGAATTATTCACCACGCCGGCCGCTAATGCATCGACCTTTCTCAAATAATTCCACTCTTTTGAGTAAACTGCTTTTAACGTTTACGATTTCCGTGCTGCTTTTCGTTTCGCGGGCGTGGGCGGACGACCCTCGAACAGTCACCAACGTAGGTCCGTCAAGTCCAGCCGGTCGTGCTGCACCGGGTGACGATGGTGCACGAAATCGCTCGACTGACGTGGAAGGATTAACTGTTGCGCCAGGCTTTAAGGTCGAATCCATTTATTCTGCCCCAAAGGAAACGCAGGGGTCGTGGGTGGCACTAACGGTCGACGACAGAGGCCGACTGATCGCGTCGGACCAAGGACGACTTGGTATCTTTCGTGTGACGGTCAATTCAGATGGGGGGTGTAATGTCGAGAAGATGCCGGTGGATTTGTCCGGCGCGCAGGGACTGCTATGGAGGTCGGGGTGTCTGTATGCCTCAGTCACTGGCGAGGGGTTGTATCGCGTTACCGACACCGACGGCGATGACCTACTGGATCACGCCGAGCTTTTGTCGTCATACTTCGGAAAGGGCGAGCATGGAAATCACGCCTTGATCGACACCGAGGACAGCGAGCAGATTTTCGCCATATCCGGCAACCACACGCCATTGCCGGCAGGTGACAGCATCGTACGTCGACGCAACCCGTCAAGCCAGGAGGACTTGCTCCTTCCGCGACAGTGGGACCCGCGCGGCCATGCGGCACATGTACTCGCCCCAGGTGGCTGGGTGACGCGTTTTGACCCTTCCAGCAAATCGCATGATTTGTATTGCGCCGGGTTTCGGAATCAGTATGACGCGGCCTTGAACGCTCACGGTGACTTGATCACCTTCGACGCTGACATGGAATGGGATCTGGGGTTGCCATGGTATCGGCCCACTCGCATCTGTCATGTTGTCAGCGGCGGCGACTACGGATGGCGTAGCGGGTCCGGTAAGTGGAAGGAATACAACGAAGACGGCTTGCCGCCCCTGGTCAACATCGGACCAGGCTCGCCTTCCGGAGTGGTCAGTGGCCGCGGGGCGAAGTTTCCCGCAAAGTATCAGCACGCCATCTTTGCGCTTGATTGGACTTACGGTCGCATTCTGGCAATTCACCTGACGCCTGATGGAGCCAGCTACAAAGCCGAAGCAGAGGACTTCATTTTCGGCCCCGCCCTACCGGTGACTGACGCGGTCATCGGTACCGACGGAGCTATGTACTTCACCACCGGTGGCCGAGGAACGCAAACGCAGTTGATCCGTGTGATCTACATTGGCAATGAATCCACCTCGCCCGCATCGCCTGCGGAGTTGCCAGAGGCAGCGTTGACGCGACGGCAGTTGGAATCGTATCACGGTTTTGAGGACCCCTTGGCGGTTGAATTCGCATGGTCTCATCTATCAAGTGACGATCGCTTCTTGCGTCATGCCGCACGAATTGCCATCGAATCACAGCCAGTCGATAGCTGGTCCGCGAAGGTTTTTGCAGAGGCCAATCCACAGGCACTCATCACCGCCGCCGTAGCGCTTGCACGGGTCGGCTCGGACCACCATCGAGACTCACTTCTGAATAGCCTGAATGGGATCCTATCGAAGAACCTCCCCGTGTCGCAGCAACTTGGACTGATGCGAGCTTATGCGCTGGCCTTCGAACGGTTAGGCCCACTGTCCGACGAGCAGCGCACGGGCTTGATTGCAGCGTTAGATCCGCTACTTCCTTCAGCCGATTCCGACGTCGACGCGGAGATACTACGCTTGCTGATTTTCCTACGAGCTCCTAACGCGGCAGCGAAAGGCATGCAGTTGATCGCAGACCGAGGCCCGGGAAAAGCGATCACCTGGAGCGGCGTAGAAAAGCTGAATGCTCGCTACGGATCAACATTGAAGCAGATCACGAACAATCCGCCTCCAACGGATGCGATCGACATCGCCTTCATGCTTCGCAATGTTCGCAGCGGATGGACTTTGGAATTGAGGCGGCAGTATTTCGAGTTTCTCAATGTGGCCGCGAAAGCCAGCGGTGGTGCGAGTTACCCAGGCTACCTAACCAACACACGCGATGAAGCATTGGCGACCTGCAACAATGCCGAACGAACCGCCTTAAGCGATCTGACCGGTGAAGACTTTAACCCGGTTCCCGATTTTCCCATCGAGCCGCCTTCAGGGCCTGGTATACAATGGACCCTCGATGAAGCGCTAGCAGAAGTGGAAGCGACCTCGCCAAGAAATCTCCATTTCGAACTCGGTCGTAGCCTGTTCCATGCGGTTAGCTGCGGGGCTTGTCATCGTTTTAGCGGACTAGGTGGCGGTGTCGGACCCGACTTGACAAGCGTTCCAAATAAGTTTGACACACGCTACTTATTGGAGGCCATAATTGATCCCAGCAAAAACATTTCCGACCAGTATCAGTCTTCAATGGTGCTTCTAAGCAGCGGAAAGCTGTTGAATGGATTAGTCGTCGAGCAAGATGAGGACACTATTCTTGTTTATTCGAATGATCCCAAAGCGGAGCCCGAACGTGTGACTAAGTCGGATATCGAGGAACTTCGTCCCTCCCCCACGTCACAAATGCCCACGGGTCTGCTCAATACTTTGAATCCAAATGAATTGCAGAACCTTGTGGCATACATCATGTCAGGTGGTAACGCCGATCATAAAATCTATCGGAAGTAGACCCGGTTTTGTGAACTAGGGCGGTGGAGCAGAGTATTTTATGGACCGTGTCAACGATTGGATTCAGGTCGATGGCTGCTTAGCCCGTAAGCACTAAATAGAAGGTCTTTGCAATGAGTTCTCAGCGATGGTCCGATTGCTGGCTACCGATTTTCGTTTCATTGGCATCGATTTTGGCTTTTACAACCGAATCGTCCGCAGATGACCGATTGGCCTATTTTGAGCAGAACATTCGTCCGCTGCTGGTAACTCGCTGCTATTCATGTCATTCGTCTAGCGCTGGTAAAAGCGAAGGTGGACTATTGCTTGACACCCGCGCCGGTTGGGCGGAAGGCGGTGACAGTGGGTCGGCCGTAATTCCCGGCGATATCGAGGCAAGCCTACTTATCCAAGCGATCCGTTATACCGATCCCAATCTGCAAATGCCTCCCGACAGGGCGGTTCCGCAGGAAGCAATCGCCAAGTTCGAACGATGGGTCCAGATGGGCGCGCCCGATCCACGCGAGGCTACAGCCGACGACAATGTCCGACCGTTCAGTCCGTCGGATCCGGTGGCCGGACGCGACCATTGGGCCTATCGCGAGCTCACTCAACCCTTGCCACCACTTGCAAAGTCGCCTTCCTGGGCCGAGGGATCAATCGATTCCTTTGTCCACGCGCGTCGGGTGGATGCAAAGCTAGGCCCGGCAGACGGCGCAGATGCTCGCATTCTTGTTCGTCGGATCTATGTTCACCTGACCGGCTTACCACCGACTCCAGAACAAGTAGCGGCATTCATAAGCGATACGCGTCCCGATGCGCTGGAGCGTCTCGTCGACGCATTGCTCGCTTCGCCGCATTTTGGTGAACGTTGGGGCCGCCATTGGCTGGATCTCGCGCGGTACGCGGATTCGAACGGCCTGGACGAAAATTTTCTGTTTCGCGAAGCATGGCGTTACCGAAACCAAGTCATCGACGCAATGAACGGAGATGTTCCTTATGACCAATTTCTTCGCGAACAAATTGCCGGCGATCTGCTGCCCTACGATTCGATCGAGCAACGCGATCGGCAACGGGTCGCTTCAGGTTTTCTTGTGGTTGGTCCGAAGGTTTTGCTCGATGTCAATACAGACTTGCAGCGGATGGATGTTGCCGATGAACAGATCGACACGATTGGGAAAGCCGTACTCGGTCAAACCATCGGTTGCGCCCGCTGCCACGATCATAAGTTCGATCCGATCCCGACATCGGATTATTACGCATTGGCCGGAATCCTAACCTCCACGCAGATCATGGAGAAGCGTCACATGCTAAACCAGCAGCGTCGCATGGAACAACTGGTTGGACTTGGGCAAAACGGAAAGCAGCTTGATGATGACTACGAAAAGTACTGGCGGCAGCGAAGCGTTTTTCAGGCTCAAAAGAAAAATGCCGAGAGAGCAATCAATCTTTTGCGTGCGGGCGACTTCCATGAACTCGCTTCCTTGGCCAACGAAGACCACGATGTGGTAGCCGACATTGCCATCGACAGTTGCATTGAATTGGCGGAACGCTTGGCTGCTCAGCAGAAATTGGTCGACAGATTCACGAAGTTGGTCACACAACCACCTGCGATTCCACCGCGAGCGATGATCCCATCTGACATGGAATCACCCGCTGACGAATTCATTCGGCTCGCCGGCCAATACGATCGCCTTGGTGAGCAAGTTCCTCGTGGTGTGCTTCGGGTATTGTCAGATGGATCGTTCGCGATTGCCGCACAAACAAGTGGGCGTCTCGACCTCGCCGAATGGCTAACCAATGTCGATGGTGGAGCAGGGCACTTGGCAGCTCGAGTGCTTGCCAACCGGATTTGGTACCAAATGATCGGTCGTGGCATAGTCAGAACGGTCGATAATTTCGGTCGCACGGGTGAAGAACCGAGTCATCCCGAACTGCTCGATTATCTCGCGAACCGACTGATCGAATCCGGTTGGTCGGTCAAATCACTAGTTCGTGAAATCTCGCTCAGCCGAACTTTTTCAATGAGCAGCGCGCATGACGAAGCGAATCACGCCATCGATCCGGACAACCGCTGGTTATGGCGCGCTCACCGTCGCCGTCTCGATCCAGAGACACTGCGCGATGCGATGTTACTCGCCGCAGATTCACTCGATTTACGGCCAATGGAATCCACAGTGTCTTATCTCGGCGATCAGGCAACCGCTGTAGGCGCAAACAAAAACCGCCGCCGGACCGACTTTCCTTGCCGCAGTATCTATTTACCAGTCATCCGAAATGACCTTCCAGAACTTTTCGATGTCTTCGATTTTGCCGATCCACAAGCCACGACTGGGATGAGGCCTCAAACGCTGGTCGCTACACAGGGTTTATTCTTACTAAACGATGCTTCGGTCCTAGATGCCTCTCAAGCGATCGCAAGGCGACTTCTCGATCAGTACGAACCTGGCAGCAAAGCAGATCAAAATCGTATCGATAAAATGTTCGAGTTGATCGTGAACGCGCTTTCAACCGACGAGGAACGAAGTGAAATGTTGGCGTTCATCAATGATTTTAAGTCTAGTGGAAGCAACGAGAATGATGAAGATTCAAGCCTGCAGGCCTGGGCAATGGCCTGTCAAGCGATGATCGCTTCAAGTCGCTTTCAAGTTTTGGAATAAGCAGAAGGTCCTAATCATGTTGCCATGTCATCGATTCATCCGCTCGACTTCTCGGCGCGAACTTTTGCGAGATAGCGCATGCGGTTTTGGCAGCATTGCACTCGCCGCAATGGCTGGACAATCGGCCGTCGGAGCGGATGCAGTTTCATCCGCTACCGGCTCGACGGCAACGATTCCGGTCCGCGCAAAACGAGTCCTATTTCTATTCATGTGGGGCGGCCCGAGTCACGTTGATTTCTTTGATCCCAAACCAGAATTGAATTCTCGATCTGGCACTGCGCTCAATGGAACATCGGTCGGCGGAGCCGATATGCGACTAGGGGATCTATTGGGCTCCCCTTTCAAGTTCGATCAACACGGTGAGAGTGGAACCTGGATGTGTGAGCTGTTCCCACTCCTTGCGCGTCACGTCGATCGAATGTGCGTCATTCGTTCGATGCACACCGAAGGCAATGCCCATGGTGAGGCGCTGTTGCGTCTTCATACGGGGCAAGCGAACTTGGTTCGTCCGAGCGTTGGAGCATGGGTCAGCTACGGGCTTGGCAGCGAAAACAATAGCCTTCCTTCGTTCATCACCATCTCACCACCGCGCGGACACGGAGGGGCGCAAAATTATGGCAGCGCATTCTTGCCAGCGATGCATCAGGGGACGGCAATTGGGTCAGCCGAAATTCCAATTGCGCGGGCGAAAATATCCAATCTCGTTAACCCGCGGATCACAACTGAGCGTCAACGATCTCAACTCGACCTGATTCAAGCGATCAACTCGCGTCACTTGCGGAATGTTGGTATTGACCAGAATGTCGAAGGGCTGATTGCTAACTACGAACTTGCGTTTCGAATGCAATCGACGATCCCGGCTGTGATGAAACTTAGTGATGAAACGAAAGAAACAATGGACCTCTACGGTATTGGTGCCGACCCGACAGACAACTTTGGCAGACAATGCTTGTTGGCTCGCAAATTCGCTGAAGCGGGTGTTCGTTACATTCAGGTTTCGACAGACTATACGTGGGATCATCACAAACAAGTCAAAGAAGGCAGTATCACTGAGGCGGCAAAAGTCGATCGTCCCATCGCGGGGTTGTTAGAAGATCTTGCCCGGCGGGGACTTCTCGATGACACACTTGTTATATGGGGTGCCGAGTTTGGACGAACACCGATGGTGCAAAATGGTGACGGGCGAAATCATCATCCAAAGGCGTTTACGATGTGGATGGCCGGTGGGGGTGCCAAGCCCGGTTTGACTTATGGAGCTACTGATGACTTCGGCTACGCCCCCGTAGAGAATCCCGTTCACATGCACGACCTGCACGCCACAATCTTATACGCCTTGGGGCTGGACCACGAACGATTGACGTATCGACATGCTGGTCGTGATTTCCGGCTAACGGATGTCTATGGCAACATCGTTCACGCCGTTCTGGCCTAACTGCGACAAGATAGTGTGGCTGTCACTTAGCGTCCAAAAATACCAGTCATGAGCGGCCGGAAGGGTCCCAGTTGTAGCAAGGAGCCGCGGAGCTTATCGATGAGGGTTTTTCCTTCTGTGAGAAAGCATCGTGGCGAATCAACTGGCGATGTATAAAAGCATCAGCGATCAAGCACTTACAGCAGGCCGGCTACTGCGACTGCAAGATCGCCAAGCAACTTGGGGTATCTCGAAAGGCCGTTCGCTTCCATCTGGGCCAAGCCGCTTCAAAAGATACCAAGGCGCCCACCGGGTCCGAGACCGCCATGCCGCCGCTGGGCGGGCGCTGAGAAGACAGCTTAGGTGCAACCCTCGCCGCTTCGATCGCTTTGGCCTCCGACGCCTTGGCGGAAACCTCGGTTGTCGAAAGCCGACTTTGCCCGCGCATCGCCTGCGCACCTTGGGGTCCGACGACATCGCGAACCGCCTGAACCACCGAGTGCCTGATTGGGTACCTGCTACTCGTAGTGGATGTAGTCCGGCAGCACGCGATTGCGGAAGTCGGCAGTGTCGTGCCTGATCGCGTCCGGCGTATCGGCTTGGTGGGGTGCCGATACCTTCTGCTTGGACGGGGCGGCCCTACCGGCGGCGTTGTCCTGCGACAGCAGGGCATAGCAGCGGGCATAAGTCTCGAGCTTGCCGTACTTTCCGAGGTAGAAGTCAACGTTAACCGTCTGACTTTGGCTTGGGCGCTAACGGGGGTTCAGGTAGGCCGGTTGAGGAGAACACGAACGAGGCATTGGCTGCTCCCGAGCGAATCGAAGTAGTCGAGTACTTCGATTGTGAGCCGCTTTACCAACGTTGGCGGAAACGCGAAGTGGCGTTCCAGCATGGGTTTAAATTATATGGGCAATACTGGATTCGAACCGGTGACCTCTGCCGTGTGAAAGCAGCGCTCTAACCAACTGAGCTAATTGCCCGACGCCTTCAATCACTTCGGGAACATCGTGGTGATTTCGGATTGCTATCGGAGGAC
>JBGTCJ010000632.1:0-11011 GCA_041748895.1 Pirellulaceae bacterium | reverse complement strand
CGAGAGCGGCGTCGGTCGAGCGCTCGCCGCGATGGGCCAATCCGGGCCGCTGCGTGTCGCAGGCGTCGGACTGGGGTGCGGCGTGTTGGCGACCTATGGCCGCGACGGTGACCGGCTGGACTTCATCGAAATCAATCCCGCGGTCATCCGCATGGCAAACGATCGCTTCACCTTCCTGGCAGACAGCAACGCCGAGATTGCCACCCACCTGGGCGACGGACGTTTGGTGCTCGAGCGAATGCGGCCCCGCCGTTTCGACCTGCTCGTGCTCGATGCCTTCAGCAGTGATTCGATCCCCGCCCACCTCTTGACTCGTGAAGCGATGCGACTCTACCGCGACCGTCTCTCTCCAGGTGGCGCGATCGCGATCCACGTCTCCAACAACCACCTCGACCTCGCCCCGTTGGTCCACCGGCTCGCCGCCGATGCCTCACTAGAGAGCCGCACGATTCGGTCCGCAGGAGATCCCGATCGGCGAACGCTGCCGGCGATTTGGGTCGTCCTGACCGCGCCTTCGAGTAACCTTTGGGAACACGAACAGATGACTGTTGCCGTGCCACCGACGGCAGAGGAACTTCGCCGCGCCCCACTCTGGACTGACCAACACCACAACCTTCTTAGCGTGCTACGCCGCGACTAGAGGATCGCGAGCGGGTTGCGGGCGGCTTCGAGCGTGCCTCGCGTGACACCCACTCGATTGGAAGCGCTGAGCCGTTTCCAGACTTCGCGGCCGTCGATCCGCCCACCGAGCAGATCGCGATAGATCTCGATCACCTGCTGGCTCTCGCGTTGCGTCTGCTCGAGCAGCTCCATTCGAATCGCACCCACGCCGCGAACTGACAACGCCGGCACGACTTCGGCGCCACTCTGTGGCACCGCATTGTAAAGCGTGTTCCGACAGGCCACGTCGGCATGCAACGGGTGCTCCGCGCCGACGCGATCTCGCAATTGGACTACATGCCGATCACACGGACGCCCACAATTCGTCTTGTTCGTGCCGGGCGAAAGCACCGAACAGAAGACGCAGTGCTCCATGTGGAACATCGGCATGTGCTGATGAACGACGACCTCCAACCTGGACGCATCGGTCGCATCGACCAATTCGATCAATTGATCTCGATTGAGGTCGTACGATGGGGTGATCGCCTCACATCCGCGTTGGACCAACCAGTGGGCCGAAAGCGGATTGACGACATTGAGAGAAAAGTCGCCAACGACTCGTTTACCCGAGCGAATGAAAAAATCGAGCGCCGCAAAGTTTCGAATCAAGTAGCCATCGGCCGCTAACCGCGTGAGCACCCTCATCAATCCGTTTTCGCCCGGTTTTTGGATCCGAACCGCCGCGACGAAAATCTCGACCCCGGCCGAACGAGCCACATCGACCGCGTCTCGGTAACGCCGGATGTCATGAAAATCGACATAGATGCGGTCGACCCCACTCTCGGTCGCGGCGCGGACTTGATCGATCGTCCGACAAAGTACCCTCAACGAGGGCACCCACGCCTCGATGGGATCGACGTCCGCCGCATGCGACGATCGACCGCAAACGTGCAGCATCTCGGCAAGCGCGTCGCGATGAATCGTTCGCACCCTGGGCGTTGACAGCTGCCGCGTCAGTTCGGACACCCACTGGCGCCGCAGTTGATTGAGTAAACTCGCCGGAACCATGGGACCTCCGACGATCTCGGGAACCAAAGTCCCGAGGCGAAAGGTGGTCCCGCCAAGCCGTCCTAGTTGCTCCTCGAGGGACTCGGTCGTCACTGGGCGATTCCGAGCGGCTTCGAGCGGTTGTTCGCTGTGAACGGTCACGGCCGGTCGATCGCCTAGGTCGAGGTCACCTGCAACCGTCGCCGTGACTTCAAGCGGCCGGCCAACGACGGCGCGAACGACCAAGTCGACGGGGAGCCGGCGTACGGGATCTCGACCCGAGAACGTTTGCCGCAGCCGCTTGTTGAGCAGCGGATCATCGTTCTTCCAAACACGCCCTGCGTCAGGGATCTGCGACGAATCGATGGCACCGGGGCCGAATATCAATTCCACATCGCCCGCGTCACAGGACTCGACCGATTGGCCGCCGCGGATGATGTCGTAAATGCGTCCTCCCTGCTGGCGTCCGCTGACGCGGTCTCCGTCGAACGCTACGCCATCACCACGGCGAATCGGCCCGTCAAGCGTGATGCGGACGCGTCCATCGCGTTTGGCCAGAACCTCGCCAACGAGGACGCCCCTTTTCGCCGATTCGGTTCCGGGAACCAACCGTTTGTGGTCGTTCCCTTCGAGCCATCCTGGCGTGAAGCCTCGGGAAAACGACATCTCCATTTCCCGCACTTGGTCGGTCGACAACGTCACTTTGCCGGTCGCCCAGGCTTCGTCGATCGACTTGCGATAGTGCGACGTGATGTTGGCAACGTACTCGGGTGTCTTCAGCCGCCCCTCAATCTTGAGCGAACAGACGCCGGCTTCGATCAGTTCAGGAATTTGCGCGTAACCGGCGAGGTCCTGAGGGCTGAGCAAGTAGCGAACATCACCGAAATCGCGATCCTCGCCATCGCACACCAATTCGTAAGGCAATCGGCAGGCCTGCGCGCATTGCCCGCGATTGGCGCTGCGACCCCCGAGCGACTCACTCGTCAGGCACTGGCCGGAGTAGGCAACGCAGAGCGCACCGTGAATGAAGACCTCCAGCGGCATGGTGGTCGCCGCGCGGATCTTTTGAATTTCACCAACCGACAGTTCGCGCGCCAGCACGACGCGTGAGACGCCCAGATCCATAGCGACCGCGATCGTTTCGGCGCTGGTCATCGTCATTTGCGTCGACGCATGGATCTCCAGCTCGGGGCAGATCCGCCGAATCAATCGCGCGACACCGATGTCCTGCACGAGCACGGCGTCGACGCCCGCCGACGCGATTCGCTCAACCGTTTTGGCCAACCCCGCGAGTTCCGATGCGAAGACGAGCGTGTTGAGCGTGACGTAACCACAAACGCCGCGCTCGTGCAACATCGCCATCAGTGGGTCGAGTTGCTCCGATGCGAAATTTTGGGCGCGGGCGCGGGCGTTGAACCCGTGATCGAGGCCGAAGTAAATCGCATCGGCGCCGTTCTCCACTGCGGCAACCGCGCAGTCCCAATTGCCAGCCGGGGAAAGGAGTTCCGGAGGAGCCTCGAGCTGCGTTATCAATGCGGTCATGCGTTACGCCGAGTGTCTGAACACGAGCCGAATCCGCGGAAGTGGACGAAACGGAAACCACCCCCCACTCAAATCGGTCGCGGCTCGAACGACGACCAGAGCGAATTGCTAGACTCAATTCTCCGGGCGATCGCGGCCAGCGACAAGCTCAATTGCCGCCACCCAGACATGCCGTGACCGGGGATGAGTGCCGCGCGGACCATTGGCGTAAGCGGTCGCAGCGCTCCGCGACGCTGGGGTGCAGCCACGTCGATCGTGAGCACGAGTCCGACGTTTGTGTCACCCGGCGAAGGGCGTGGGCGAGCGTTTGGGCCGCTTCGTCGGCCGTCGTCGGCCCACCCATCTCGGGCGGAAGCGCGATCGCCAGTCGGCAGGCGGTTGCGTCAGCATCGAACTCGGTGCGGTGCGCCGACCATCCGAGCAACAGCAGCATCACTCCGATCGCCACCGTCACGCAAATCAACCCGCTCCACGGGTGCGTCCCAAGCAAATGCGAGAGCAGCGCCGCCAATCCCCAGGCGGGAAGCACTGAAAGGATTCGAATCCAAATGTGCCATCGCTGAAGATGAGCGACCTCGTGCAACACGACCATGATGACAGATGCGCGATCGAGGTTGCCGAGCAACCGATCGGTAATCAGGAGCGTTCTCAGTCTCGGTAAGAAACCGATCACGACCGCGTTGTAGGCCTGCTGCCGCGTGTCCCATTTACGGATCGGCAACTCCGCCAAACCACAGTGGGCAACCACCGGCTCGATCCACCGCGCATCGACCGGATCGAGAGGTTGCGTCGTCCAAATTCTCGTGATGCCAAGCGGAACCAGAACCGGAACCGCGAGCAGGATGACGACGAGCGAGAGCCCCCCGCCAACCGACGGCCCCAGCGGCAACAGAGCAAT
Organism: Pirellulaceae bacterium; assembly: GCA_041748895.1. Classification (GTDB taxonomy): domain Bacteria; phylum Planctomycetota; class Planctomycetia; order Pirellulales; family Pirellulaceae; genus UBA6163. Next base: position 6,924 of record JBGTCJ010000632.1, on the reverse strand, counting down.
GACGTCGTGCAGAAGCAGCAAAGCGAAGATCGGCGCGATCAGCCATCCGATCGATTGTCGCATCGCCGATGCGACGTCGCCGAATGCCGCCGCGAGCCCCCGTGGCGCGTAACCAAGCAATACGCCGTAGTGATGCTCGGCGGCGAGCGTCGCCATCGTGATCCAAAGGGCGGGCTGCAGCAGTACAACCCCCTGAAGCGACATCGAGGCCGAGAAGATTGGCCAAGTCTGCACGGCGGCCCCAAGCCCCATCGAGGTCAAGCAGACGACGGCGACGACCAAACCGATCCAGCGCATCCGCTCCAAATTCCGCTCCAGGTCGATCGCACCCGCCAAGGGATCCAGTCCACCGCGAACCCGCGCGGCGCCAAGGCGCGCCGTGACCATCGCCAAAATCGACCAACCGAGTACCAACATGGCGGGTGCAAGCAGGCACTGACGCAGTGGGATATCAGCCGGAGGGACCGAACCGCAGGCGAAAGCCGAAACGATGAGCAGGAACCAGTAGAGCGACATGACGGCGCAGTGTAACGGACGAACCCGCCTGCGGCCGAATCTACGGACGATCTGCCGCAGCCCACCGAGCACAACGGGCGCGAGTGCGCCGATTGTGCGGGTGATACCGCGCCGCAGACCTCGCGAGAACGCTACAGTGGATTGCCGCTCGCCCGGATTGCCATTGCCAACCCTGACCGACCACCGAAGCGTCACTACCCCATGGAAAATCCGGTCCTGCAACGAGAGCTGCTCGTCAACCTCAGGACACCCCGAGCGTTTGTCCTGTTGGCCGCCTATCAGGTGATGTTGGCTGGGGTGGTCTTGCTCGCTTGGCCAAGCGACGAGAAGCTCGATTTGACGAGCAGTCCACCGTCGGCGCGGCGGTTGGTCGACCTTTTCTTTCTTGGCCAATACGTCATCGCGTCGCTGATGGCGCCGAGCTTTGCGGCGGGCGCGATCACGGGTGAGAAGGAGCGAATGACCTACGAGATGTTGCTCGCCAGCCCGCTGCGACCGGGGGCGATCGTGGCCGGCAAGATGATCGCATCACTGACCCACCTGGGAATGTTGATTGTCGCCTCCTTGCCGATCATCGTGCTCTGCCTTCCGCTGGGGGGCGTCAGCGTTTACGAGGTATTCGCCGCCTACCTCGGGTTGATCGTGTCGGTCGTCCTTTTCGGCGCGATCGGGATCGCGTGCAGCAGCTACTTTCAGAGAACCAAGGCGTCCCTGGTCGTCAGTTACCTGATCATCCTGCCGCTGGTGATGCTCGGGGTCTGGTCCTGGCAGGCGCTGGCGGGCGAGGGCGAATTGCGGCTCAAGCTCCTACTGTTCGTGGTTCCCGCCTACGCGCTCACCGCCGTGCTACTGCTGTGTGGCAATGCCGCGGGCCGAATGCTTTATCCACCCGATGTTGGCAGTGAGGGCAAGGAGGTCATCGATCCCGAGCGTGAGAACCGCGAGGCGGTCGGGTTGGTGATCCGTCGTGATCAGTTCCCCGATCGGTTGTTCGCGCCACCCAAAAAACAATCGTTGATGGCCGACGGCACGAACCCGGTTTACGACAAGGAGATCCACAGCGAAATCTTCAGCGAAGGGACGCTGATGCTGCGGTTGGTGATTCAAATCAGCATGGTCCTGGCGATCGGACTGATGGCATGGCTGCTGTTTTTCGCCACGGAGCACTGCGCGTGGTTTGTTGTTTACGTGATCGTGTTCAATATGTTGGTGGGTCCCGTCTTTTTGGCCGGTAGCGTGAGCGGAGAACGCGAGCGTCAGACGCTGGACCTGCTGCTAACCAGCACGGTGACGCCGTGGCAGATCCTATGGGGAAAGCTGCTAGTCGGCTTTCGCGTCTCCTTCGTTCTGACCTGCTTTCTGCTGTGGCCACTACTGCTCGCCTCACTGATGGTCGACAGCTACTGGAGCAATTGGCTCAGCGTCGTGGCGATGTTCGCGATCGTGCTGATGGTCTGCATCAGCGGCAGCGTGGTCGCCATGGCCTGTTCGGTTTTCTCGAGCAAGACATCACGATCGCTGTTGGCGACGTACGTCATCCTTTTGGGGCTCTATGCGATGCCGGTTGCCATCCGCGTGCTCTGGGCGATCCTGTACCCTGATCGAGCGAGCGAGTTTCCAGCGTGGTGGGGGATCACGAGTCCATTCATCGCCCTGTTTTCTTTGCCACTGAATGAGAGTCTCCATCGCAGCAGCGACCAACCGGTGAACGTTGGCGATTGGACCGTGGTCGGCGGCTACTTCGCGTTCACGGCCCTCCTGATCATCACGCTCGTTGGTTTGATCGTGCTTCGATTCCGCAGCCGCCGGGGGCTCGGCTACGAAGGGTCGTAGGCGGCGCTACCAAGCCCACGACCACGCGGGATGTATTTGCACATCGCGATACCGATGAAGTAAAGCAGAATCAGGGGGACCATCATGGCCACCATGCTCGTGACATCGGCGGGAGTCAAAACCACCGACAAGGCGGTGATGATCAGAACCGCAATTCGCCACGAATTGACATACGACTCGGTTTCAACGAGCCCGATCCGCTGAGCAAAAAACATGATCAATGGCAATTGAAACGCGACGCCAAACCCCAGCGGAAGCAACAACACGAAATTCATGTAGTACTCGAGCCTCGGTTCGACCGCGACATCCATTTGCGCGTTGAATGTCAAAAGGAACTTGATCACGTAATGCAACACGAGAAAGAATGCGAGGATCACGCCCGAGGAAAACAGGCCGACGCTAACGGGAAGAAACACGTAGACATACTTTCGCTCGTGAGCATGAAGCCCAGCGGCGACGAAGCTCCACAGGTGGTAAAAGATCATTGGGCTGGCGACCACGGCTCCGATGATCAGGCCCGCCTTGACCCAAATCATGAATGGCTCTTCCATCTTCAACGAGCTGAGCCCGACCTCGACGCGGCGAAGCTGGATCCTCGGCACGAGCGAATTGGGATCCGGGATAGAGGAGAGCAATTCTCGGATGTCGAATCGGCCCGATGACCCAGCGCCGGCCTCACGCTGCGCATCGCCCGGTGGCACGATCGATTTTAAAAATTCCGTGGGAATATCGTAGACCAGGTCCAGGACCAACCCGTTTTCCATCAAGAACTTTCGGGTCGCCTGAACTTCCGGGTCACCCGGGTCTCGACCCATCTTGGCCAGATCCCGATCGGCGTTGAACTGGCGAATCGCCGTTTTCAACGGGGTTTCGATATACCGAACGACGTCGCTGGCGAAAAAAAGGCCGACGGACATTCCCAGCGCCAGCCAAAGCAACGCTTTGGCGAGCGATCGACGAAGCTCCTCGAGGTGTTCCCCGAAGGTCATCGTCGAGTTATCAAATAGATCGTCTTTCGGGCGGGAGGGTCGGTCCACGGAGTCGAATCGGCAAAGAGGACAAACAAGCGCGGCGAGTGACAGGCCATCGACGCCTAACGCCGCTAGTGTAACCAAGCCCACCGGGATCGTCTTGCCACCTCTGCCGCCAGGCCATCGCACTCATGCACCCGCTATCGTTCGATCCGATCTTGAAACGCTTGGTTTGGGGCGGGAGACGATTGGGGGATCGTCTGGGCAAGCCGATCGGCGAGCACCATGACTATGCCGAAAGCTGGGAAATCGTCGACCACGGTAACGACCAGAGCGTCGTCAGCGGTGGGCCCGACGCGGGACGAACGTGGGCGGGACGAACGCTCGGCGAGTTGGTCAAGGATGAGGCCGACGCGCTGATGGGACGGTTCGCCGGTATGACGTCATTTCCACTGCTGCTGAAGTTTCTCGACTGCAACCGGGTGCTCTCGGTTCAAGTTCACCCGGACGATCGCTACGCCGCCGCGATGAGCCCGCCGGATTTGGGAAAGACCGAGGCGTGGTACGTCCTCGAAGCCGAGCCGGAGAGCGTGATTTACGCCGGGCTGAAACAGGGCGTGGGGCGAAGCGATTTGCGTGATGCGGTACTTCGTGGCGATCTGGGCGATGTCCTTCACAGTTTCCAACCGGTCGCGGGAGATTGCGTCTTCATCCCTGCCGGAACCGTCCACGCGCTGGGTGGTGGGCTACTAGTCGCCGAAATCCAACAGTCGAGCGACACGACGTTTCGCCTATTCGATTGGAATCGATCGGGTAGCGATGGCAAACCGAGGCCGCTTCATTTGGACCAGGCGTTGGAGGTCACCGATTTCGAGCGAGGGCCGATCCAGCCGCAGTTGCCGCGAACGGCCGAGCACGGATGGGCCACTCTTGTTGAGGCCGACCCATTCGTGCTCCGCGTTTCAGGCTCCCGCGGTCCTCTGCAAATAGGCGGCGATGACGCCCCGCACCTGCTCGCGATCGTCCGTGGCCAGGCAAAGGTCGCGGCGACGATGGGTTTCGAAAAAACGTTCACCAGCGGCCAAACGCTGATGCTACCGGCATGCCTGGGCACGACAACGATCGAACTGATGGACCCCGAGTCGGTGGTACTTCAAATGAGCATCGCGTAGCCGGATTCCGGTCGTCGTGGCGGGTGGCGTGGGCGGTAGGATGCGAACATTCCGACAGTGAAATACGTCATTTCGGCCATCCCCATGCGATCCCATGATGTTTCGCGATCCGCGAGGGCGATTCTCACCCATGCCGATCGGTCTTGGATCGGTCGCAATGGATCTGCTAACCTCCCCGTTTCCATGCTCGCCGCACCCCGCGTGTGCGGCTGAAGGATTGCTATGAGCTCAATAACCGCACCGCGACGAGCCGGTTCTTTGACCGCCGTCGGCATCATTGGCCCTCTTCTTGTCAGCTGCTTCGTGGGCTGCCGAGGCGGTTGGTGGCCTGTCCCTGGACCGCTCAATCAGCAACAGGCCAGCGCGGTCATCCACGATCCCTATCCGCAAAACGACATCGCCCCTTTCGAGGCGGCTTCGCGACCACCTGGTTACCAGCAACCGCTGCCCGAACCGGTTCGGAACCGAACCTACAACGACTTGATGCCACACTCCGGGTATTGATCGTTTGCGGTCGATGGCTCGTTGATCCAATCGAGATTTGTTACCGTTGAGGGTGCTTTGCTACCGCGCCCTCTCACGGCCTGATCCATGCCTGCCCCCAAACGACCGTCCCCCTCCCAAGCGAACCCGCCTCGCAGCTCGCAGCCTCGGGGGGATGGCGGTGAATCGGAGATCTCGGAGCGGTCGACCTCCAAGTCGACGCCAGGCCAGCGGGTCCGACTGCAACGAGCCCTTGCTGCCGCTGGATTTGGTAGTCGCCGCCAGTGCGAAGATTTGATCGTCCAAGGGCGGGTGATGGTGGCTGACCAGGTGGTCGATCAACTCGGTACCACGGTTGATCCCAAACTGGATCGGATCTTTGTCGATGGGACGCCACTGCGACCGCGGCGACTAGTTTATTTGGCGGTCAACAAGCCGGTCGGGGTCGTCACGACCAACGCCGACCCCGAGGGAAGACCGCGGGTGATCGATTTCGTTCCGCCCGATGAACGAGTTTTCCCGGTCGGTCGGCTCGATCGCAGCAGCGAGGGCTTGATCCTACTGACCAATGACGGCGACTTGGCACAAAAGCTTGCACACCCCCGGTACGAGATCCGCAAGGTCTATCGTGTCACGGTCGCGGGGAAGGTCGACGTCGAAACGATGCGGCAGATGGAACGTGGCATTCACATCGCCGAAGGACTGGTCCGCGTCGAAGGGGCACGAGTGCTCAAAACACGGGGGCGATCGACGGAACTTGAGATCACTCTCAAGGAAGGAAAGAATCGCGAAATTCGCAGGATCCTCGCGCGGCTGGGGCATAAAGTGCAGCAACTGCGACGGATCGCCATCGGCCCCTTGCGGTTGGGCGAGATGCCGACAGGCGCCTACCGGCGGCTCACGTCGGATGAACTCAAGCGTTTGAAACAGGCTGTGGAAACCGCGGAGGTTGGCGGTGAGTCAACGACCCGGCGAGCGAAAAATACGAGCGGCAAGCGGCCCGCCAAGGTTCGCCCAGACCGAATCACGAAATCCACCACCAAACGTCCCGTCGACTCGCGCGAGGGTCGAACGGCTAAGTCCAACACCAAACGGGCCGGTGGCGCGGGCAAGGGCCGACCGATCAAGTCCGCTACCAAACCGGTCGCCAGCTCGCGCGAGGGCCGACCGGTCAATCCGAGCATCAAGAAAGTCGGCAAGGGGTTAGCGACGCTGGGCGAAGGTCGAAAAGTCGGCTCGGTGATCGGCGCTGAACCCGGACCTCCAAGCACCGCGCGCGCCGATGCTAAGGCGAGACGAACGAAGGATAAAGTGGTGATTCAAGCGCGGACGCGGAAGTCGGCGGGTCGTCAATCCAAGCGAGCCGACGAGTGACCCAAGGCGAAACCGTCTCGCCAAAGTACGCCGACGCGATCTCGATTGTGAATTCGACCGTTTCGCGGATCGATCGTTTGGCGAGAGAGACTTACCGAATCCGCGTCGTCGCACCGGGCATTGCCCGGCGGGTCGTCCCAGGTCAGTTCGTGATGATCCGGTTCACCGATCGCGACGCACCACTGATCGGACGCGCTCTTGCGGTTTATGACGTGATTGCCGATCGGCACGGGCTTCCTGAGGCGATCGATCTGGTGTTCGTTCGCAAGGGAGCCTGGACGACACCGATGGCGTCGTCACCGGCGGGCACCGCCGTCTCGCTTTGGGGACCGCTCGGTAACGGATTCAGCCCGCGGGAATGCGACACCCTCATCATGGCCGCCGGCGGAATTGGCCAGACGCCCATGTTGCTGCTGGGACGCGAGGCGATCGGTGGGACGAATCCTGCGGCCGGAGATCGTCCGCGGGGTTGGGCCGGGCGTGTGCTGTTGGTTTACGGAGCCAGATCAGCAGACCTGTTGGCCGGTTTGGATGATTTTGCGGCGGCGGGAATCGAGCTCGACCTTTGCACCGAC
>JBGTCJ010000631.1:0-2809 GCA_041748895.1 Pirellulaceae bacterium | reverse complement strand
CCTTCGGTGATGTCCAAGAGCGTCGTCGGGCGGTACCACGCCGCGTCCGAGTCGGATTCCATGTCGCTGTCATGCAAAAACAGACCGCCATCGGGATGAAACGTCAGGTCGTACGCGTTTCGAATTCCTCCGGCGACTTTCTCGACGACGCTTCCGTCAATGTTCGTTCGAATGACCGTTCCCCCGGGCGCCTTGACTCCCCGAGCGTGCCCACCGGGATCTTCGTAGCGAGGCACCAAGTCCCCCTCGTAGCTGTCGATGAGTGTCTCGCCTGCACCCGATTTTCCGACGACCTGCGCGTGGTTACCAACACTGACATAAATCATGCCGTCGGGACCGAGCGTCAATCCATGGGGGCCATGTTCGCCAGGTTGGCCCTTGAAACTGACGATCTTTTTGACTGTCTCGAGCGTTCCGTTGCGATCGACGTCGCTGAGGCGATACAGCGCCTGTCCCTCTGGCCCGTTGGCGGTCACGAAGACTTCGCCGTTGAGGGGGAGGATTCCTTGACACGAGGTCACTTGATCGCAGTAGACGCGAACGTCCTCGGGAACGCCGTCTCCGTCATGATCGATAATCAGTAGCAGCGGACCATTCTCGCGCGACGCGATGATGTGCCCGAACTCGTTGAAGCTGATCGCGATCAAAGACCCGACCTGATCGTTATTAAGCAGTCGCTGGACGCTGAATCCTTTCTGGATCTGAAACCGTTCGCCCTTCTCCGCCTGGGTCTCAATCGCCACCGCCTCCTCACGATCCCAAGGCGCCGTCTCACCAAGATTTCCGAACACCTTGGCATTGGCCCAAAGTGTGTCGTTGAACAAGACCGATTGCCAAGTGGCGTGCTCTTGCAGGCTCGTCTTCCAAGCTGGGCCGCTGTTGAAGTCAAACCATTGCCCGCCCTTGCGAGGCCGGATGCTGACGCGAGCGGCTAACGCGGCAGTGCTTCCTTTCGTGTTGACCACGCGTACGCAAACGACGTTGCGGCCGATCGACAGCATGGGGGTGATGTCGTACTGGTCGAGCGTGCGGCTCGATCCACCCGATCCGACGCGGCGGCCATTGACCAGCAGTTCGTAGTCATCATCGGCCACGATCTCGACCTCGCCGACCGCCTCGACGCGGAGGTTGATGGCGCGCCGAAAATAACATGTTTCTCCGACGGGTATTTCCCCCGCGGTGCTACCGTCGGCCCAAATCCACTGCGCCTCTTCGGCGGTAACGGGCGATGCAAAAAACAACCCACAGGTTGCCAAGAAAAGCAGCGGGATCCTTTTGATGCGTTGGCCGTCCATGGCGATTGCAAACTCCGACAAATGAAATGGCTCACCACGGTGGGTGAGAGGGCGAACGTGAACGAGTGACTTTGAGGCTGTCCGACTAATATCGCCGCGGGTTGTTTCCGTAGGGCAATGGCTGGGCCATGCGAGTGCCTCCGGCGGACAAGGCGGCATCGGTCTGCGAAGTGATTTGGCGGCTGATCGCGGCAATCCGCTCGGAGACCATCGGCTGCATCGGGTTGACGGCGTAGCTCCGCTGATAGTTCTGTAACGCCTGGGCCAGTTCACCGGAGTTCTCGCGAAGCCGGCCGAGCGCCAGCCAAGCCCGCGCGTTGTTCGCATCTTGTTGCACCGCATCCTCGAGATACTTCAGCGCCGTTTGTGGTTCGCCGGCCTCCTCGTAGAGTCGCGCCAATTCGATTCGTGGCTCGGAGTAGCGAGGGTTCTGGGCCGCCCAGTTTTTCATCAACGCGAACGCGCGGTCGGGCCTTCCCGTGTCGACCAACATCACCGCCAAGCCGCGGTGGCACTCGACATGATTGGGGTCATGGTCGAGGCACTGGTTGTAGAGCGCCTCGGCCTGATTAAGCAGCGATGTGTCTTGTCTTTGAACACCCAAACGGTGAGTCGTTGCGGCGAGGTTGTAGTACCCATCGGCGTTCTTGGGATCGCTCGCAATCGCCTTCTGAAATTCTTGAAGCGCCGCGGTGTACTGCCCCTGTTGATAGAGCCGAGTTCCCTGCGCATTTTGGCCGTTTGCAGCCCATTGGCATCCGCCCAAGAGTCCCAGCATCAGTGCCATGAAAAGGCCCCGCCGAGACCCAGACCCGCGGCAAAGGCAAACCGTACCGCCGCGTCCGATGCCGTCATCGCCGCGGTCGGCGGGGATATCAATCGACGATTCCATCGGTCGCGGTTTCCCAAAACGGCGGTTGAGTACGGGTGGTGAGCGCTGCCAATCGCTCGGACGATAGCCCAAGTCCGCTCACGAAAACAAGAGAGATTGACTAAAGAGTCCGCGCGGGGGTGCCGAGGGTGTATCGCTCGACGATCCGGTCGAGAAATAACGACTGATCCTCTGCCCAGTGGTCGTTCGAGAAGATCTCGACCTCGTGCCAACCGGAAAAACCCGTTTGATGAACCCAGCGACTGATCTCGCGTAAGTCAATGCATCCGTCGCCCATCAGCGCGCGATCATTGAGCAGGTCACGGGTGGGCACTCGCCAATCGCAGAGGTGAAAGGCCATCAGCCAACCGCCGGTACCCAACCGGCCAATCTCGATTTCCAAGTCGGGGTCCCACCAGACATGATAGACATCCACGGCGACCCCCAGCATCGGGTGCTCCAGGTCATGGCAAATTTGCCTTGCCTCGCCGATTCGGTTGATGCAGCTCCTTTCGGCGGCGTACATCGGGTGGAGCGGTTCGATCGCCAACTTTACCCCGGCGGCCTCGGCGTCGGGCAACAAACTCTCGATGGCCTGCTGGACCCAAGCGCGTTGGCGAACCAGAGGTTCACCGGGTGTCGC
>JBGTCJ010000630.1:0-3463 GCA_041748895.1 Pirellulaceae bacterium | reverse complement strand
TCGTCGCGACATTTTCATCAAAAGTAAATCGAAAGTAACACCCATGAGCGATCCCGCATTACCTTTACTGCGTACCCAATCCCGTAGTCGCTGGTTCTATTCGGTGACCTCACTAGGTCTGCTGGCGCTAATGTTCGTTGGCTTTCAACTGTTCTATCTGCACGGGCAGGCTTATCCCGGACGCCCGCTCACGCCGCCCATCCGAACGCTCGTCATCACCCATGCCTGCCTCATGACGCTCTGGATGCTCCTAGCCGTGACGCAACCGCTGTTGATCGGCGCAGGACGCAAACGCCTGCACATGAATCTCGGAGTCTTCGGCGCGGTCCTAGCGGCTGCAATCGTCATCACCGGATTACGGATCGGCATCGAGGCTGCACGCGTAACCCCGCCCGAATTGCGGGTGTTCGGTCTGGCTCCCAAGGAATTTATGGCTGTTCCCGTGCTTGGCATCCTGGTCTTTGGGCTGTTTGTCCTACTGGGTGTGGCGAATCGCCGTCGCCCGGAGGTGCATTGTCCGATGATGCTAATGGCATCCTTGTCCATCATGGGTGCCGCCCTTGGGCGCATGACACCGCTAAGCGCTCTTTACGCCGGCACATGGTGGGAGACGGTGTTCAGTGCTTTCCTCATGCAGACGATCCTCGTCGCCATTGTGCTCGCGGCCAAATGTGTCGTGTTCAAATCACATGACCGCTGGCTTGCCGCCGGATTCGCAGCCTTCACGGCCGTCAGCGTGGCCATCTCGCTCGGTGCAAGGACGCAAGCATGGGATCAGTTCGCAACCTTTCTGCTGCAGCTATGAGCGCCACCGTCGCCGCTGTGACGGGCACACTTGGCCAACACCCGGAAGCGGCTAACTATCGGATCGGGATAGGAGCCCGGATTGCTCCGGGGCCGCGCGGTACGAGTCCTCGTCCTGCACCGGTGGGTGAGCGTCATCAAGCCGACCGGCGTTCTCCTTCGTGACGTGTCGACATGGCACGCTAATGACAGCTCGGATACCGGCCAGCTGTTAACCAGACAGTCAAGGATGCGATCTCAGAAGTTCTGAGAATGGCCATTCGATCAAGCCTACGCAAAAGTTTGATCTCGCACACGCAAATCGGACAGTCGCTATCGAAGAAGACTTCGACGTGCCATTGCGAAACGAGTGGCGTGGTTTCCAGCAGTCACTTCAACCGAATCAGGATTTCGTTGCGACGCAGTGGCCCAGGCGTGAAGGGCGGGTCGTAGGAAGCTGTCTCAACACCACTGCTTTGCTTTGGATCGTCGACTTCGGCCTCGGCGGCGACGAGGCGTTTGCTTTTCATCCAGTCTCGCAGTTCGGCTTCGGATTCTTTGGCCAGCTTGGAGTCCAGTCGGCCCGAAAATCGCAGCACAGCGAATCGCCCGCCGGCTCGTTTGCGGACGGTGACACCCGCGCCGGTGGGCGCAGGAACGCCTTGAGTGGCGACGTTCTTGGGCATCACGAATCCCATTTGAACTTCTGCGTCCGCTTGGTCGTTCTCCATGAACACCGGCGTGGTCATGGAGATCTTCTGATCGGACTCGTTGGCACCGGAAATGTAACGGAACAGTCTCATGAAACTGCCGTCGCGACCCTCTGCATCCATTTGCGTCGTCGTCGCGACGAGCATTAAGTCCGGGTACTGGCGAACCTCAAACTTGCCGTCGGACTCGACGATCGAGTACTCGGCCGATTCGTAGCCGGCGCGGGTGGTTCGATTGAACACGAACACCCCGACCATGATCGAGACGACAATGATCGCAAGGTAAGCCACTGGTTTCCGCATTGTTCTGGTACCGGTGAAAACGGTTCGACGTCTCGGAAGTCCGGACAGTGTAGGATGGTAGATCTCTGAACAGTGCGGCAGGCCGGGCCGTCATGCTTCATGGGCTATGCGGATGACGATCTTTCCGAAGTGGTTGGCTTTTTGCAGGCAGCGGTATGCGTCAATCGCTTCGGCGAACTCGAATACTCGGTCAATGACCGGCTCGAGCCGATTGGCAGTGATCGCGCGGTTCATCGCTTCAAACATGCTTCGGCTGCCGACGTAAATGCCCTCGATCGTTAGCCGGTTGAACAACGCGGGTAACGGATTGACGGCGCCCTCGGCTCCGGTCAACACTCCGATCAGCGACACCCGTCCCCCGAGCCTGGCGCATTGGAGCGACTTGGCCAGTGTCCCCGGCCCGCCAAGTTCGATGACGTTATCCACTCCGCGGCCGCCGGTGAGCTGACGAACGGCGACTTCCCAGTCGGCGGTGGAGCGATAGTTGACCGTTTCATCAGCCCCCAGTTGCCTCGCTCGCTCGAGCTTTTCGTCGCTGCTGGAGGTGATGATCACGGTCGCCCCGTGCAGCTTGGCCAACTGCAATGCAAAGATCGAGACACCGCCGGTACCGAGGGTCAAGATCGTGTCTCCCGCTTGGATGCGGCCGAGCGTCACGAGCGCTTGCCAGGCGGTCACGGAGGCGCAGGGAAGCGTCGCCGCTTGTTCAAAGCTGAGGTGAGCAGGGATTGGCAACAAGGCTCGCTCGCTGAAGACGACCTGCTCGGCGAGTACCCCGTCGACCCCGCCGCCACGAGCGGTGCGGAATTGTTCTTCGGTGACATCACCTGCTTCCCAGTCCTCGAAAAAGCAGTTGACCACGCGGTCACCGGGCTGAAAGCGAGTGACACCCTCACCGATGCCAATCACTTCTCCGGCACCATCGGACACCGGAATGACCGGGCAACGGTCATTCCGCGCGTAGCCACCTTTCGTAACGATCAAGTCGCGGAAGTTGAGACTAGCGGCCCGCATTCGCACCAGCACCTGGCCGGACTTAGGCTGTGGATCCTCTAGCTCGATCGCCCGGATCGCGTCGATCCCACCGGCGGATTGTATTTGGTAGACCTTCATGTGAACTCCTCAAGGTCGTGACTAATGGCCACGCTGCCGTCTCGTACTCGATGTTGTGCGTCACCATGCTCGCCGCGTACGAGGCGAGTTGGTCAACTTTCTCGCCAACAGGGTCTGACAGCACCGTTTTAAAAATGAAGCTCTCACGCTGGTTCACCAGTTCCCTACGGATCGACGCAGCCAGTTCTGCTGCTTCGTATGCAGACACATTCAACGAAGCCGATAGTTCATCAGCGTTGATGAAACGTAGGCCGCCTTCCGCCAAGTAGCTTTCATAGAAAGTTGACTTGCCCGCGCCGTTCGAACCAGCCAAGGCGACGACGATCGGACGCTGATCGAGAAAGTCGAACGGCAATCTCAACGCGGGACCTCGACCGCAACAAACTCACGACCAGTAAATCGACCGATTGTTTCTACTCCATCCTGTTCGATGCGGCAGATCAGCTCGGGATGGCCTACGACTGGCTTGAAGTGCGGATATGGACGCTTATTCAAAATAGCTTCGAGACGTTTGCGACCTTTCGCCGTTTCGACTTCCGCAAGAAGTTCCGATA
>JBGTCJ010000629.1:0-11646 GCA_041748895.1 Pirellulaceae bacterium | reverse complement strand
GTCGCCGGTGGATTCGATGCGAAGGGGATGGGGGCGATCGTTAACAGCTCGCGGCACATCCTCTTTGCCTATCAGCGGCCGGAATATCAAGAGCGATACGGAGCCTCGCGATGGCAGGAAGCCGCCGCAGCCGCAGTCGTTGAAATGAATCAGTCGCTAAACGCCGAGCGCTCGATTTGAGGTTGTGCTGAACTTTATCGGTTTGTTAACGACGAATTCATGGGGGAACCGGCCCGATCAACTTAGCCGACGGAGACGATCGTCATGGCGGCACTGCTGCTCCCCTTGTTCTGCACGTTGGCGATTGGGATCGCGCCCGCGGCGACCCAGCGGGCCGCCGTTGCCCGTGAACGGGTCGACTTGATCGAGGTGAATCACTTCATCGATCGCGAGGGGCGGGAGGTCTTTCGTCAAGTTCTGTTCTACGACTGGTCGGCATCGCATCGACAGTATCACGTCCGCGCCTGGCGCCTGATCAAAAACGAATCGCAACTTCCGCGAAGGACTTGGAACCCTCCCGGTTACCTCTGCGTCTGGAATGACGAAGGTATTCTGCGAGAGGTCACTGCCAGCACGTTTCGAGAGACATGGACCCAGCACGATCCCGAGCGGGCCAACCGAAAGCATCTCCCCGAGGATCGTCGGGTGCCGCTCGGTGCCATCGGTGCACGCGAGTGATCGACGCTCGGCGTGATCAACCGTCAATATCCCTCGTCTTCGTCGTGGTCCATCCCGATCGAGTGAATCAGTCGCAAATAGACCGAATAGAAAACGGGGATCATCATCAAAACGAGAACCGTCGCCACCATCAGTCCGAACGCGAGGCTTGCAGCCATCGGAATCAGCAGCTGTGCCTGAAAGGACTTCTCCAGCAGTAGTGGGCCCAATCCGGCGATCGTTGTCAAACTGGTAAGCACGATCGGCCGGAATCGACGCCGTCCCGATTCAAGAAAGGCTTCCGTCGGATCCATTGCGTCTCTCAGCCTTGCGTTGATGAAGTCGATCAGGACGATCGAATCGTTTACCACAACTCCGGCCAAGGCGACCAATCCGAACATGCTGAATAGCGTCAGCGGCAACCCAAGCAGGGCATGCCCCCAGACGGCGCCGATCATCCCGAAAGGGATGATCGCGAGGATCAGAAGAGGCTGCGAATAGCTTTGAAACTGCAACACCAACAACACAAACATAGCCAGCAAAGCGATCCCAAAACCGACTTTTAGACTTCCGACCGATTCGTCACTTTGTTCGCGTTGACCCTGCCAGCGAACGGTCACGTCGGGGTAGGCGGCGAGCAACTTGGGAAGGAATCGATTTTGCAACTCATCGACGATCAGGTCGGCATTGGCCGTCGCCTCATCGATGTCGGCGCTGACCGTGATCGCGCGTTGTTGGTCGAGCCGCTTGATCTCGGAGAAACCTCGAACGAGATTGATCTCGGCAATCTCCTCGATAGGCCTTTCGGACCCGGTTGAATCACGAACGCGGATCTCGCGGAAATTCACGAGGCTACCTCGCTCCTCTTCAGGGTAGCGAACCATCAATTTGACCTCGTGACGTCCGCGCTGCAGCCGCATCGCTTCGGCACCGAAGTACGCGTTGCGAACCGTTTCGCCGAGGTCAGTTTCCGTGACGCCTGTCGCGAGTGCGTTGTCCTTTACGGCAAACTGAAACTCCCACTTGCCGGGCGTGTTGTCATCGGAGACATCGAAGGTTCCCGCAAATTGTTCCAATCGCTCCTTAACGGCATCGGTGGCCGCCCGAAGTTCATCCATGCGGTCGGCGGGAGCGAGCAGTTTGAACTCGATCGCCTTTCCGCCCGGTCCCACGCCAACGGTTCCAAAGGTAAGTTTTTCGACGCCCGGGAATTCGCCGAATTCGCGGCGCCAAAGGTCAATGATTTTGTCACTATGGACGTCGCGAACTTCGGTATCGAACAACTCGACGAACAATTGGCCCGTGTGGCTTCCGCTTCCCTGGTCTCCACCAACAGGGCCCTGGGTGCTCACGATGTTGCCTACTTCCCGGTAGGTCAGCTTGACCGGGCCAAGCAGTCCCGAGTCTCCGTTTGGGTACGCTTCCTCGATCGCAATGCCCAGCTCGTCGGCTCTCGCCTGTGCCAACTCGCGACTCACGCGGTGAATCGCCTCTTCCATCTGCCGAGTCGCCGCGTTGGTGATGGATCCGGGAGTACCGTCGGGGAAGCGAATGGTAGCATGCAGAAGGTTGTTGTCCGTTTTGGGGAACAGGATGGTGGGTACCACCCCGCCACGAACCAATCCGATCGTGATCATGAACATCGCGACCGCGGTCGCGATCGGAATTGCCGGGTGGGCGATCCCGAATCGAAGCAGCGGGATGTAAATGCGGTCACAGACGAACTGCAAACCCCGCCCCGTGTGATCGCTGGTCCATTGCAACAGGATGCCCAAGGGTCGCAGCGGGTAGGCGACGATCGAAATGAAGCGAAAGAATGCCGTGTGCGAATGCGCCAGGTGGCAGGGGAGGACGAAGGTGCTCTCGAGCAGTGAAATGACCAACATGGCGATCACTGCAAACGGGATGACCGCCATGAATTTGCCCATCACCCCGCTGACAAAAAACATGGGCGCAAACGCGATGATCGTGGTCGCCACGGACGCCATCACGCTGGGGAGCACTTCGGTTGCACCGTCGATTGCCGCCTGCAAACCCCGTTTGCCCATTTGACGGTGCGCGTAGATGTTCTCGCCAATCACGATCGCGTCGTCGACGACAATGCCCAGCGCGATCAAGAACGAAAACAGGCTGAGCATGTTCAGGGTTTGGCCACCCCAGGCAAGCGCCGCACCGGCACCGAGAATCGAGATCGGAATGCCCAGTGCCACCCAGAAGGCCAGACGCATTTCGAGGAAAAGCGTCAATACCAGAAAGACAAGGAACAGACCCTGCCAGCCATTTCGAATCAGCAGTTCGAGGCGTCCGCGAACCTCGACGCTGGTATCTGCCCAGACCGCAAAACGATAGCCGTCCGGAAGCGTCGTCCGGTCGACATAACCCTGGACCGCATCGACCATCGCAAGCAGGTCCTCGGTCTTGGTCCGTTCGACATTGACGACCATCGCCGGTTGCCCGTTGATCTCGCTGAGCGTTGCCAGATCCTCAAACTCGTCACGGACTCGGCCAATGTCGTTGATCGTGAGCACCACACCATCGTTCTGCGTGATGATCGGCAAACGTCCAATCTCCTCCCCGACCCGTCCCTTGTTCTTCGCCCTCAAAAGCACCTCTTGTCCCTCGGCCCGCAGATTCCCTCCGGGAAGCTCGACATTGCGGGCGCGGATGGCCTGCGCGACCTGATCGAGTGTGAGTCCATAGCTTCGCAGCGTCGCCTCGGGTATTTCGACGTCAATTTGGTATGGCCTACCTCCCATCACGGTCGCCGAGGAGACGCTTCCCAGCTGCAGTAGATCGTCGCGCACGCGTTCGACCACCTCGCGGAGACGCAACTCAGTGTCGATGTCGCCCGATTCGTGGCTCGGGCCGATGATGCCGACACGGATCGCAGCCTCGCGAAAGGTGATCTGCTGGACCTGAGGATCTTCAGCCCGGGCCGGAAACGTTGGTATCCGATTGACCTCGCGATCAATCTCAGCCAACACCTTCTGGACATCACGGACATCGCTTCGCAGCTCGATCAGCACGTAGCCGTTGCTTTCCTGAGCAATCGATGTGACCTGTTTGATCCCGTCGAGCGAGCGGACGGCTTCCTCGATCTTCTGGCAAATTCCTTCTTCGACGTCCTCGGGGGTTGCACCCGGATAAGGGACCGTGACCATCACGACTTCGAGCTCGAAATTCGGAAACATCTCGCGCCGCATCGTCAGCAGCGACACTGCCCCAATGATCATCAGGGCGATCATCAGCACATTCATTCCGGGGGCGTTGCCAATTGCCCAAGCGATCACACGACGCATGTTCAATCACCTGACCTGTGTGGACGTGATGGGTTGCGGGTCAACGCTCTCCGGGGAGTCGCTGCGGGGGGAGAGTGATTCGGCCAACACGCGCACGGCGATCTGAGAATCGCCAAAGTCGCCCAGTGGCGAACGCACCACCCAATCGCCCCCACGGACCGGGTTGCCCTCAATTTCACAGATCCAGTAGCGATCAAGTTCGGCGCCGCCCCGGTTCGCTCCGGAACCCGGCAGCCAAAGGGAATCGACGGGTGTGACACCGCTGAGCACGCGGAGACGCCCCGGGACCCACAGCGCCGGGTCAAATCCGCTCGAGGCTGCCCTGTCAAATGTCGGCGGCGGCGCGGGCGAATCAGTCGCCGTCTCGGGCTCGGCCGCTTGCAACACGGAATCGTCGGGTAGGAAATGCCACAATCGATTGCCAGGACGAATCGCCACAGCGGGGATCGCGAATAACGGTGTCTTGGGTTGGACGAGCAGGCGGACGGTTACAAACATCCCCCGCACCAGAGTTCGCTGCGGCGAGACCTTGTCCGCCGACCGCGAATCCGATAGGGAAAAGCCGTCGCTGGATTCGGACATCATCCGAGTCGGATTGTCGACCACGACAATCACCGGGACCGTGCGGCTGCTTGGATCCAAACCGATTCCTGCATACCGCTGCAGTCGACCCTCCCAGCGGTACTTTCGATTTCGTAAACCGGCGACCTCGTACTCGATCACCGCTTCCGTAACCGGGAGCCGGTAGCCCAAGCGGTCGGCCTTGGTTTCGGGCGTTGCTTCAGAGTCGATCGGCACTTTGTTCTCTTGGTCCAACACCCAGTGCAATTGATCCATCCGTAGGTTGACCGCCACCTCAACCTTTCCCACATCCTCGATCGTCACGATCGAACTGCCCCGTTGGATGAACGAGTTCAACTCCGCGTCTTCACTAACGATGACACCATCGATGGGGCTGCGAATTTCCGTGCGTTGGAGGTTGATCTCGGCCGATCGGAGCTGCGTTCGCGCCATCCGCTCGGCCGCTTCCAAACGCATCCTGCGCGCGGTCAAGGAATCAAACTGATTGTCTAGTGCGACCCGACTTTGGTTCGCTGTCAGCAGGAGCTTGCTGGCACGATCCACCTCGCCTTCGCTGACAAAACCTCTTGGAAGTGAGCTCAATCGGTCCACCTCTCGCTGCTGCAGCTCGATGTCGCGTTCAGCAATCTCGATCAAGCGTTTCGTGTTCGCCATTTCTTGGTCGACTTCACGCAGTGCCTCGTATTCCTGCTCACGCATTCGAGACAAACGCTCGACCTCCTGGGCATAGTCGGTTGGGTCGACCTTGACGAGCAAGTCGCCAGAGCGAACAAAGTTACCGGCTTCGCACAGCGACGACTTCTCGATAATCCGGCCGGCAACCTCCGCAGCCAACTGGACCTCTCGATAGGGGATCACCACCCCGTCGACACGTAGCTCAAGCGGCTGACCGACTTCCTGCAGCGACAAAATCGGCGCCACCTCGGCGGCGGGCAGTCGCGACAGTCGGCCAGCAAGGGATTGGTCATCGGCCACGCGCGTTTCGGGTGCTTTCGACCCGAGCGCCCACACCGCGGCCGCACCCGCCGCCAGGATACCGACCGGCAAAAGCACATTGAACAGCAGCCACGGTGGAACCCATGAACGATGGTCCCTGCTCGGCAAAACCTCGGGGCCGCTCCCCGCAACCCTGTGGCTCACTTCATGGCCAAGTGGCCCATTTGCACCGGGTGGTGCCACCTCGGGGATCGCCGGTTCACTTGCCGGCTTGGACATTGTGTCCATTTTCATTCATCAACCTCTGGAGAATGGGTACCGTCGCGCGAGCCGCTATCGGCGAACCCAGAACAAGGGGGACACGTCGGCGTCACCTGCGACGCTCGCAACTGTTCGATGCAGCGGCTGGAAAGCCCATCTTCCGCCGCCGCAATGATCACTGCCGTAATGTGCAGTGCAAGCGCATCGGAAGTGAATGACGTCCGCAACCGCTCTGGAGGAAGCAATTGCCGAACGACACCGCTGCCGACTCGGTAATAAAGGCACTGACCCACCACGCTCAGTGCGAGTTTTTCCAGTACGTCTTGCTTCACGTCTGGAGGGGAAAGCTCCGCGATCGTTCGCTTGAGCAACTCGAATCCCGGTCGAAACGACTCCTCCACAATCTCGGTAAAAACCCCGGTCGGGTGATTCATTTCACGCATCATCAATTGCGATTCCCACCCGGAATCGTCACCGGCCAACATCTGCGAAAGCATGTGGCTAATGAGAAGATGGAGCCGCTGACGAGGAGAGCAACCGCTCCCCTCAGGCTCGGGGTGAGCCGATTGGCAGTGCCGCCGGATATGGCGAATGACCGCGCGATAAAGTCCAAACTTATCGCCAAAGTAGTAGCCAACCGACGCGATGTTGGTCCCCGCTTCGCGGCAGATTTCACGCACCGTCGCGCGGTCAAACCCATGCCGCGCGAATACGGGGCCCGCGGCAGCGATCAGCCGGCTGCGAGCATCGTCCTCTCGCGGGAGGTCCTCGGTAGCCTCGACATTGAACGTCGAATCGGGTAGATCGGTTTCGGACACGACTGGGTTTCACGCGTTGGCCTGACTGGGAAAGCGGTCCAGAGAACCCGCCCAAGGATCAGGAATCGGAGAATTGAAACAACTGTTTTAAACAGTTGTTTTATTTTCTCCGCGTGTCAACCCCAAAAAGTGGGAAAAGATTCTCGGGTTCACCGAGTCAAGGTGTCGGATGCCGGCGCAGAACTCTTGGCGACTCTTACGACCGAATCACCCGCCCGACGGACCGCGGTAGCCCAGCCTTCGAGTGTTGCAGCGAACTGATCACATGCAGTCGCGATCGCCTCGGCTCTTGCCAGTTCTGCTCTGGCGGCCTCAGCCTTCAGCTCTTCGGGTGAACGTTGAGGTGCACGGGGCATGTCGAGCGTCACGCTCGCGATCTTCATCTCAATCGCCATCTGTGCCTCGGCCAAGTCCAGGTCACGCACCTCTGCCCGCGACAGCAGACGACTACCAGCCGTTTTTCTAGGAGAGTCCAAAACACGCGAATCAACGTCGGAGGATTGTCTGAGTGCGATCCAGTGGCCGGTCTGCCGGGCTTGTCGGGCAGCGATTCGGACGGCGATTGCCTCGAGGTCACCGAGGTACCATCCGAGCCGTGCCGGGCTGATCGTTTCTCGAAATGGACTTCCGGGTTGGATCGCCCGAATGGCTGCGCGGGCCAACGTTCGCGCGAGGTTTTCGGCGGCAAGCGCTTGGTCTGCCGGACGTCTGTTGACGGTCAGGGCTTGAGTCACCGGGTGCGTCTGGATTGCGATTGACGGCTCGATGCTGTGAGACCAAACCACTGACTCCGCGGACGAGCGAAGCATCAGTGGTCGGCTCGAAGCGGCACCGCCAACTACCCCAATGTTCGGGCTGGCGATTGGGTAGAACCTGAGAGCAACCTTGTCTCGGTGGGACAAGTCGTAGGGAAGGTAGGCCTCGGCAATCGTGGCCACGATCCCCGCGCTCCCTAGGAAGTTCCGCCGATGAGTGAGCTCGGTCTGAGCGGGCGTCTCGCTTGCCGCCGATGGCTTGCTTTCCGCGCGTGACGTAGGACGCGCATCGACGGTGGGGGGCCCGCCGTAGATGATGTTGCATCGGCACGAGCCGTCGTCATGGGTGATTCCATCGCCACTTGCGGAGAACGACATCGGCGACAGTCCCGATACGCTCGTGAGCAGGATGGTCGCGATCCAGTGGCGAGGTCCGCTGCGGGTTCGGTGGGGCTTTTGGGGCGGGTGGATTGAAGCTTGCGAGGTGGCCATTTTCAGTGTCTTCCTTTACGGTCGCCGAGCCGATCCATCCTGACGAAGGGTAACCCGTGAGTCACCAGGCATTCGTAGGAGGCAGCACGGTGTCCAGTGACTTGCGGCGGGAGGCAGTCAGAATTTTCGTGGGAGAGGTGAGGCCCAGTCGGGCTTCGAACGATGCCGAGAAATGCAGCACTGCGGCATCAAAAATAGCTATCGGCGACCTTGCTCGTTGGGTTGCCTGAACCGGCAAAAAAAGAGTTTACGGATCGGTGATCAAGGTCGGTGGAGCGAGCTTAGCGGGTCGAAACGGAATTAACGGCTGAGATGTGGCTCTTACAATCACGCTTCTGCCGTGGGCCTTCCCCAACGCGCGCGCGACAACGGAAAGTGGAAATCAGCAGTTCGCGCGAGCGCTCGCAAGGTGGCATACTAGGTCCTGACGACGTTTGGCGGGCGTCCCTGAATTCGAACGGTTCACGTTTTTAACCATTCATGATTCGAGGGGAGACCTTGCAATGAATTTGTCCCGCCGTCTGTTCGTTGGTTGCTCGGCGTCGGTCGCCTTGGGCTCGTCACTGGGTGCTTTCGCCGAGGAGATCCTTCCGACGATCGCATCGGCGACGGGGCAACCGTCGGCTAACAAAGACGCGGCGTATGGGGCCGCCGAGGGAGACAAGGGACAGGGGCGCTCACCGCTTCGGATTCTCTACAACGAAAATCCTCTTGGGCCGTCCCCTCTGGCTGTGCGAGCCGCGGCGGACATGGCAGGTTCAGGGAATTTTTACCCGTTCGCAGCGGGGATCCAGCTGATCGGCCAGCTGCAGCGGTTGCATGATTTGCCCGCGTCGCCCGATGGTAACGATTCGCAGGTGATGCGTGACCCAACGTTTTCCGGGGACCATCAGATCGTGCTCGGTGCCGGGTCGTCCGAACTGCTTTTGGCAGCGGCCCTGGCCTTTACGGTCGAGGGTGGTAATGTCGTCGAGCCCGCGCCGAGTTACGAATCCATTGGCGCGACCGCCTCTCGCCGCCCAGGCCCATTCGTCGAACGACGGCAGATTCCGCTGCTCGATGATGGGCGTCTGGACGTTGAAAACCTTCTCGCCGCCTGTGATCAAAAGACACGGATCCTAGTGGTGACGAACCCCAACAACCCGACCGGTGGCGCCTTGTCGGACGCGGCACTGCGTCGTCTTGTGACCGACGCGCCGGCACACGTGTTGGTGTTCGTCGACGAGGCCTACATCGATTTTCTCGAAGACTCGGCTTCTCGCACGGCGGTGCCGCTCGCAAAACAAATGGACAATGTGCTCGTTGTACGAACGTTCTCAAAGCTGTTTGGGATGGCGGGATTGCGCGTCGGATACGCGCTTGGCCACAAGCGGATTTTTGATCGAATGCGACACTTCCAGGTCGGGTCGCTGAGTTTGAACGCGACGGGATTGGCTGCTGCTTCGGAATCGCTTCGAGACGAAGATTTTCAGGCTCGATCTCGGCGGATGGCGGCGGATTCGAGAACCGAGATCACCAAAGAGTTGCAGCGACTCGGTTTTCGTGTGTCCGCCTGCGATGCCGCCTGCCTGTGGGCCGATTGGGGTCGCCCTGTTAAACCGTTGGTCAGCGCCCTTGCCGAACGAGGCATTCTGATTTGCAGTGGGGAACGCTGGAAGGTGCCGACGGCCGTTAGAATTTCGGTGGCGACGGGCGAACAAACCAGCCGGCTTTTGAACGACATCAACGATCTTGTCAGCCGAGTGTAGCCAACGCGTCGGCAGGGCGCGCCGGGTTTTCAGGGCCGGCCTTGCCCGAGATCAATTATCGGCGGTCATCCACTTTCCTATCGCCGGCTCGCAAAAAACCCGAATCGCCGAGCCAATCCGCTAGGCGGTGGTGCCATGTCGACACGGGATACTCGGACGGACGGATACCGTAGCCGTGCCCTCCGCGGGCGTAAACGTGCAATTCTGCCGGAATATTGGCCTGCTTCAGTGCGATGAAGAGCGACGCTGCCTGGACACCCCGGTAGGCGTCGTCAGCGGATACCGCAAGAAACATGGGCGGCGTTTGCGGCGTGATTTGGATTTGCGAACCGAGAGAGACCTCGGTGCGATCGTTGTTCTTCTCGCCCAGATAGGCCGCGTAGATCGGGCACACGAAGTTCGGTTCGCAACTCCGTTGGTCGATCAAATCCTCCGCGGCGTAGGTAGCGTTAGCTCCCTGAAGACCGGTCGCGATGGACAAGTGACCTCCCGCGGAAAATCCCAAAATACCGATTCGCTGCGGGTCGATATTCCACGCCTCGGAGTTGGCTCGCATCAGGCGGATCGCCCGCTGTGCGTCCTGCAGTGGCTCACGGTGTGGTTCGTCTGGGTCGCGACGGGGAACACGGTATTTCAGCACGCCCGCCGTAACCCCGAGCGTGTTTAGCCACTTCGCCACTTCGACACCCTCCTTGGGCCAAGCAAGGATGTTGTACCCACCACCCGGGCAGACAATCACTCCGCACCCGTTGGCGATCGCTTGCGGCGCGTGAAACATCGTGAGCGAAGGGACGTCGACAAATTGGATCCGTTCAGGATCGTCGGGTTTCGACTTGATCTCCGACAACCGCTGCTCAGTCAGCGGCTTCGCACCAGGCGGAAGTCCCTGCGGCCACAGCACAAGCTCGGTTGCTTCCTCAGCGGCGACGCGCAGCGGCGCGGACATGACCACCGCAATCAGTGGCAGCGCCACGGCCCAGTGCGATAACGATCTCACCGATCAGTCTCCCGAAAAGCCTGAGTCTACCATGTCAGGCCGGTGCTGAAGGAAAATCCTCGAAGTTCAAGGTCGCCTATTCCAGCGGAGCTGAACGAATTGGTGGTCAGGTCACCCAAGGTTCCGCCAAAACCCGCACCGCCCGTCAGCGGACCCGCGATGTCCCACTCTTGAAATTCATAGGCCGCGCGAAGAAACACGCTCGCGGGAAAACGCTTGAGGCCGTAGTTCCACTCGGCGCCAATTTGGTACTCAAAGATGTCCAATTCTGCGGGGGCGATTCGGCGGACGGTCGCAGCACCTGCCAGCGGAGAGCTGGGTGGCGAGGTAACCGTTCCAACGGATCGACCGAATGAATTGTTCTCGCCGTGGATCCTCGATCCTCTAGCACTAAGAAACAGGTGCGTGTGTGAACCCAAAATTCGCCTTCGCGCAGCCAGTCCATAGGTCACGCCCGTTCCATCAAATGAGCTGCCATTGGAAAGTGCGAGGTTGATAAAGTTGCCAGTCGTGAACACGCCAAATGCGGTCAACTTCGAGTCGACATCGAGTACGGCGCGCCGCCCCCCCAACCATTCCGACAAGCTTCCATTGGCCTAGCCTGAGACTGCGGACCACTTCGACATCTGCGGTGAACGCTTCCAAAGTACTGTCGTCTGAAAAAGTCGCAAAATTCGGCAGTGGAGTCGTTCCCGGAGCCAGATCGGGTGGTCGCGAAACACTTTCGGAAAGACTCCAGTACCTACCGATCACTGACCACCTATCGAAAATCTGAACTCCTACCCACATCCGCGCCGCCACGCCGTCGTCATGAACCCCGTTGCCATCAATGAATGACGCATCCACACCTGCCGTGTCGGCATCATTTAGCGATAGCGTCACTTGGCCACCGCTGCTCGCGTTGACGTCAAGAAAGGAGAACTCAGTCCCCGCGAGCAATTGCGGTGGTTTGGACAAGTACTCTGATCGAAAAGTTTCGGCGAATGAACCGTTCCAAAAGTGAATCGATTCAATCGGTTGGCTCAACTCGGCCGCGCGATCCAAAAACGTCAGCTCGTACGCCTTCAAGGCACGGCAGTTCGTAACTGCGCCAAGCGCAAA
>JBGTCJ010000628.1:0-4185 GCA_041748895.1 Pirellulaceae bacterium | reverse complement strand
ATCCATGCAACGATTTCGCACTTTCGCCATGCTCGTCGCCCTCTCTTTCCTGCTCCCCGTGACGGGCTGCGGTGGTCGCACCACGGGGGCGCTCAAGCCCGAGCTTTCAGAACTCGAGGCCTTCGAGATCGAGCAGAAGCGGGCGAGGGAAGAGGCCGCCGCTCAGTTCTCCGCTGAACCGAACCCGTAATCTTCACGATATTTCTCACGCATTTTTCTTGGACAGTGCTGGGCTTCGAAATTAGCATTTGGGAGGGTCGTAACGCCCCCAGCGAGGTTGAAGCAACAGGAACGTCCGGAGTGGGAATGATGCGGAGCGTAGAAATCAGAGTTTGGAGGTGGCTACCCGTGTGCTTGGGTTCGATGGTGTTTTGGGCGTGCCTAGCGTCTTCACCAGCGGCCCATGCGGAAGTGATCGTCAACTTCACGACCACCAATGGTTGGATCTACCATGGGGGCCAGCGCGTCAATGGGAACTCGCTTCCAGGCCAGTTCGGTCCAATAGCGACTCACTTCAACCAACAACCCGTTAAGGCACCGTTTCTGTCACCGACCGGTGAAGGCGGAAGGTACGCCTCCCACCCGTTCTATGCGGTTAATGCCACCTGGTTTTATTCGAGACTCGATGGGGCGGGTACGTTTCAATTCTCCCAAACAGGCACGGTACCCGTATTGTCGCCTGCAAGGCCGCAGGGAAATGGGTCGTTCGGCGCGATGGGATCGCAGCTACCGACAGCCGGCATGACTGGTATCCTACCCTCCGCGCTGGCTCTACCCACGGGGCTGACGCTCCCTCAGGGCACGCTGCTGTATGCCGATTTCTCGGGATTGACGGCCGATTTCGATAACCCAGCACAGTGGTGGTACGATGCCGCTTCGCAAACACAGCATCAAGTTTACAGCGGCGGCCAGTGGGCTTTTTACTTTGACAATGGTGCCGGCGGGTTTGATGTGCTCGCAGAGTACGAAGACGTCACCCTCGCGGCCGAATTTAGGCTTGGGGCTGGAACCGCCCAGTACACTTGGACCGCAACGCCGGTGGTGACCAATGATCTGATCCTTCCACTCACCGCCGGATTCATGGGGGGCTCCGCCCTGATCCCCATTTCCGGCGTGATCAACGAAGAGCTGGTCTCGCCGACGGTCGGATTCTTCTCAAGCGCCGGACAGAGCCTCACTTTTGCATTTGATGTCGATAACGCCACAGCGGTCCCCGAGGCGTCAACCGTCACGCTGCTAGGCACCGCATGGGCCGCAATGTACACGTTGGCGTGGCGACGCAGGCGGATTCAGCGAGACGCTAAAGGGTCGGTAGCTCGGTGAGTTTCTGATCGGCGGCCATCTTGCGAATGTCTTCGGTGATCTTCATCGAGCAGTACTTGGGCCCGCACATGCTGCAGAAGTGAGCGCTTTTGAATGTGTCCTGAGGGAGGGTTTCGTCGTGATAGGCCTTGGCCGTTTCAGGGTCGAGCGATAGTCGGAACTGCTCGTTCCAATCGAACGAGAACCTCGCCCGCGAAAGCGCGTCGTCACGATCCTGAGCGCCCTTTCGCCCACGCGCCACATCGGCCGCATGTGCCGAAATCTTGTAGGCGATCACCCCCTGCTTGACGTCCTCTTCATTGGGAAGTCCCAAGTGTTCCTTGGGCGTCACGTAGCAGAGCATCGCCGCGCCATGCCATCCGGCCATCGCCGCGCCGATCGCGCTGGTGATGTGGTCGTAACCTGGGGCGATATCGGTCACCAGCGGTCCGAGCACGTAGAAAGGAGCTCCGTCGCAGATTTCGATCTGCTTTTTGATATTCATCTCGATCTGGTGCATCGGAATGTGCCCGGGCCCCTCGACCATGACCTGCGTCCCATTGGCCTGCCCACGTTTGGTCAGTTCACCGAGCACCTCCAATTCCGCGAACTGGGCCGCGTCGGACGCGTCGGCGATCGATCCGGGCCGCATCCCATCGCCCAGCGACCAAGTGACATCGTATTGACGCATGATGTCGCACAAGTCATCGAAAGCTTCGTACAGCGGGTTCTGCTTGTTGTGAGTCATCATCCACTTGGCGATCAGCGATCCGCCCCGGCTGACAATGCCGGTCACGCGGTTGACGCTCAAGTGCAGGTGTTCGAGCTTCACACCGCAGTGCACGGTCATGTAATCGACACCCTGTTTGGCCTGGTGCTCGACCATGTCAAGAAAATGTTGGGCGTTCATGTCCTCGATGTTTCCACCGAGTTGTTCGAGCATCTGGTAGATCGGTACCGTGCCGATCGGGACCGGCGACTTGGCGATGATCTCGCCGCGGATCCGGTCGATGTCCTTGCCGGTCGAAAGGTCCATCACGGTATCGGCACCAAAATGCACCGCCGTGTGCAGCTTGTTGAGTTCCTCGTCGACATGGCTTGTCACCGCGCTGTTGCCGATGTTGGCGTTGATCTTGCATTTGGCGGCGATCCCGATGCACATCGGCTCGAGCGACTGAGCCAAGTGGACCTTGTTGGCGGGAATGACCATACGTCCCGCTGCCACCTCGTCGCGAATCAGCTCAACCGCGAGCCCCTCACGAGCGGCGCAGAACTCCATCTCGGGGGTGATTTCACCGGCGCGTGCGGACAATAACTGCGTCAATCCCATGGTCAGACGGCTCCTGAGAAAAAATGCCGTCTTCGAAGCCGACGGCGCTAGTGGATGCGGAAGAAGGGAAGCCCCTGAGCGGCTGATGCCATGATTCGAGAGTCCCAGCCTGATTCGTTATAACGCGTTAACCGCAAGCCGTGTAGGCTCGCCAACCGCCGTTTCGACATGCCGGTGTGCCATCCGCAAGCGCTAGTGACATCCATACCAGCCGTAAGCGCAAGCGACCGGACCCCTCCGGATACTCCACCTATCCGCATGCTCGCGCATAGCGGCTCGTATCGGAAATCATCCATACCAGCCGTAACCGCAAGCGACATCCATACCAGCCGTAAGCGCTAGCGACCGGACCCCTCCGGATTCCTCCACCTGTCCGCATGCTCGCGCATGGCGGCTCGTATCGGAAATCATCCATACCAGCCGCAAGCGCCAGCGGCATCCATACCAGCCGTAAGCGCTAGCGACCGGACCGAAGGGATCGTTTTCTGTCCGCATGCTCGCGCATGGCGGCTCGTATCGGTCACCCATCTCAACCATCAACGACTTTTCGGTGCCCCGGATGTGCCCCGAAGATGCCCCGCGCTGGTCTCGAAATATCGGCGGCGTCGCTCGGCCGACGGCGCTGAGGTTTCGTGAGCCGCGCGAAGATCCGCCAGATTGGCGGCACAGTATCGACAACCGACTTGTTCAATGTGGAACTTCAAATACTCTTCCCGCGGCGGGTCCAAGACGCCCAGGATCGCCTGCGAAATTTCATCGCGCGAGGGGCAGGAGAGACGATGGCGGCGCCAGATCACTCCCACGCTGTGAAGTCCGGCGTCTTCACGGCCAATCACGCCTCGCAGCCTGGCACGGAGACCTTCGTCGTCCCGCAGGCGGATTTCGATTTCGGCCAATCGCTCCACCGGTAGCCCCTCTTCCAAGAAGGCGCTGAGTTCAACGTCCGTTGGTTCCCCCACAATCCCCCCCTCATTCTGTGTGCTGGTGCCTAGGTTATCATAGCGACCGACCCAAGCGGCTGGGCATTTCGATTCAATTGACTCCGTCTGGCTTCTCTCTCGATGGACGCACCCGCATCGCGGCGACTTGATCCCGATCAAACGTTCATCGAGCGGGTTCGACGATCCGCCGAAGCGGTGTTGGGGGACAGCCCAACCGGACGTGAGGTACGGGCGCTCTGTGACGAGCACCAACAGTCTCGTGAGGCTCTGCTGAGCGATCGAACCGGCGGGGCGATGGTCATCGCGGTGGTGGGTGCGACGGGGCAAGGGAAATCCTGGCTGATCCGACAATTCATCAAGGATCCCTCGATCGCGGTGGCGATTCCCAGTGGCAATGACGCGGCGGGTGTGACCGAACGATTGATTTGGGTTGGCCCGACGTCGCCTCGTGACCTCGACTCGCTCCACGAACGGTATCTTCACTGTCCGGCATCGCTGATGGAGCCAATGGGGATTCCCTACCTTTTGCTCGACGCCCCCGGTGCAACGGATGATCGACGTCAGGTAGCTGATGTGGCCAAGCGGGCTTTGTCGCTAGCGACGGCGCTGATT
>JBGTCJ010000627.1:0-7128 GCA_041748895.1 Pirellulaceae bacterium | reverse complement strand
TGGTGTTCATCCCGGCGATCACGATGAGCATATGGGCCGAGGAGAAGCGTCAGGGGACCGATGAGTTGCTATTGACATTGCCTGCGGATGACTTCGACATCGTGATCGGCAAGTACATGGCTGCCGCGGCGATTTTCACCGCGTCACTGCTGTTTTCTCAATTCAGCACTTTCACGACGCTGGCAATTCTGACTCAGGGTGGTTTGGACACGGGTCTGATTTTTACCACCTATCTTGGCTACTGGTTCGTTGGTTTGACGATGATCGCGATCGGCATGATCGCTTCGTTTTTGACGAGCAATTTGACGGTCGGCTTTATCCTGGGCGCTCTATTCAATGCCCCCTTGGCTTTTGCGTCGTTGTCAAAATCGTTGATTCCCGGACGTCGAGTCGCCAGTGTGTTGGCAGAATCGGGGATTGCTCGGCCATTCGACGATTTTGGTCGCGGTGTGATCAGTCTCTCGTCGGTTCTCTATTTCGCCCTGGCCGCGATCGTCGCGCTCTACATCTGCATGGTGTTGATTGGCCGGCGTCACTGGACAGGCGGAAAGGATGGTAACACGATGGCGTGGCATTACATCCTGCGGACGCTTGCTTTGGTGTTGATCACCGGTGGATCGGTCGTCCTATTTCGAAACTGGGACGTCATTCGTCATGACGCCACCGAGGGGAAGGTCAGTTCGCTAGCGCCCGCGACCAAAAAGCTGATTCGCGAACTCGATGCCAAACGACCGATCGTCATCGATGCGTTCATTAGCGATGAGGTACCCGAGCAGTACGCGCGGACACGATACGAGCTAATCAACCTGCTCAAGGAGTTTCGCAGTGAAGCGTCCAAGCGGGGTCGAAAGATTGAAATCAATCTCTACGACAACATTGAGCTATTCAGTGACGAGGCGACACTGGCCCAAGAGCGGTTTGGGATTGAACCGGTGACGCGGATGGTTCGCGAGAAGGGATCCTATCAAGAGAAGCAGTTGATCCTCGGTGCGGCATTCAAGAGTGGGCTGGAGAAAGTCACCGTCCCCGTTTTTGAGTACGGAGTACCGGTTGAGTACGAATTGGTCCGGTCGATCAACACGGTCGCCAGCGGGAATCGTAAACGCGTTGGGATTGTGGCCACGGACGCAAGGTTGATGGGTGGCACGGTGATGAGTGGAATGAGTTTCCAACAGGTTGAGAAGCACCCGTTGGTGACCGAATTGGAAAAACAGTACGACGTTGAATCGATCGATTTTAGTGGTGCGGTCTTGCCCGGTCAGTTTGATGCCGTCATCGCGGTGCAACCGTCGTCGCTGGACCCTGAACAATTCACTCGACTGGTCGATGCCGTGAACGCGGGTGTTCCGATGGTAATCTTTGAGGACCCGTTGCCCTTTGCGCAGGGATTTATCCCAGGTACTGGCGAGCCAAAGCAGTCGCCCGGTGGGTTCATGGGCGGTGGTGGGCCGATGCCCAAAGGTGATGCGAGGCGGCTCTGGGAAATTCTCGACTTGGATATCCCAGGGAAGGCCGGAATGCAAGGTTTGTTTGACCCTTCACTGGTGTGGCAACAGTACAACCCCTACCCCAACCTTGAAATGAATGTCAGCGACCTCTGGGTCTTTATTGACAACGAGGCGCCGGGGGCCGAACAGGCTTTCAGCCAAGCCAATCCGATCACCAGCGGTTTGCGGCAAGTGTTGGCGCTGTATTCGGGCGCCGTCAACGCAAAGAGTGGCAGTCGGTTGAAGCACACGCCGCTGCTAACGACCGGTGCGCTGAGCGGATTGATCGACGGCGAGGTCGCTCAGAGGGTCGTCAATCGCCAGGCCAACTTGCTGAGCGAAGAGGGCTCTCCGCTGGGACCTCAAACGATCGCCATGGCAATCGAGGGGGAACCAGCCGCCGCGACCGAGGAAACGGCCGATGAAGGGGAAACGAAGCCGGCTTCATCGCCTATCCGCGTGGTCTACGTTGCCGACACCGACCTGATGCTGCCCGTCTTTCTGCAACTGCGTGCGGACCCCAATCAGGCGCAGGAACTTCGCTTCCAATTTCAGAACGTCACCTTCCTACTCAACTCGATCGATTATCTCACCGGAGAACTCGACTTCGTTGAGATCCGCAAGCACGAGCCGGTATTCAGCAGTCTCCGCATGATCGACGCGGTCAAGGAAGAGGCGACCAGTCGTGTTCGTGACAAGGGCAAAGAATTCCAGACGGCGTTCGACAATTTGATTCGCGATGCCCAAGAAAAGAATGACGCCGAGCTGAAAAGTTTGCGTGAGGAAACGGAACAACTCCAAAGCAAGAGTGCCGATGGGACCGTCAGCCGCGCCGTGTTTCAGGAGAAGGTTCAGCAGTTCGCGATCAAGCAGGAGAATCTTCAGCGTGCATTGGACGTGAAGCGGGCCAAGTACGAACGTGATCGCGAGAAAAACATTCGGGAGATTCGGCGACAGGCGGATCTGACGGTCACCGGCATTCAGAATCAGGTGAAAGTTTTGGCGATTCTCCTTCCGTGCATCCCACCCTTGATCATTGGCGTGGTTGTCTTTGCCTCGAGAAGGCTTCGAGAGCGTGAGAACATCACCAAGAGCCGACTGAAATAGTTCCAAGTGATTTTCCTTCTTGCTCGATTCAATATCAAATTCCCTCAACTCCGTAATGAGAACCGTCGCCGTGAACGAAGGTGCAAAAACAGGTATCTTTTGGGCAGCCGCGCTGGTGTTGGTGGCGATTGCGACGTTTGTCGCCTGGCCCCCGGAGACCGAAAGCGACACGCAGTCGCTAATCGGGCAGCCCCTTTTCCCTGCGTTTTCCGATCCATTGGCGGCGTCGGTGCTTCGTATCGTCTCATTCGATGAGGAGCAGGGTGAGCTCCGTCGGTTCGAAGTCGCTAAGGACGAAACCTCCGGAGTGTGGTCGCTTCCTTCGCGAAACAACTATCCCGCAGACGCATCGGAGCAAATGCAGAATGCCGCCAACGCTTTGGTCGGTGTGAAGATCCTCGATATTCAAACCGACAATCCCGAGGATCACTCGAGTCTTGGCGTCCTCGAACCCAAAGTCGAGTCGCTCGAAGTCGGCGACGAGGGTGTGGGAAGATTGGTGACGCTCAAGGGTGACAACAATTCGACGCTCGCCGCACTGATTATTGGAAATAAGGTCAAGGGCAGCGAAGAGAAGCGATACGTTCGCATTCCGCAGCAAGATCCCGTTTATGTCGTTGCACTCGACGACAGCCCTCTCTCGAGTCAATTTGAAGACTGGATCGAGAAGGACCTTCTTCAATTGAGCAGCATCGATATCAGCAACGTCGAGATTCAAAACTACGATGCGGCGCTCCAGGGCGGTCAATCGCTCTCGATGAAACGCTCGTACGATGCCAAGCTATCGGTTGATGACGCGAACAGCTGGAAGCTTGATTCGTTGGTCCACTACGATGAGCAAGACACACCCAAGACGGTCACACTCGCCGAAGGAGAAACGCTCGCGACGGCGAAATTGAACACGCTCAAGAATGCACTCGATGACCTCAAGATTGTCGATGTTGCCGCAAAGCCCAAAGGCATGAGCGAGAGTCTTAAAGCGGACAAGGACTTGGTTAGCGACAATGACGCTGTGCTGTCGCTAGCGACGCGAGGTTTCTTCCCGGTGACGCAGGGTGACATTCTCTCCGCCAACGGTGAAATGATTGTGACGCTCAAGGATGGCGTTGAGTATTCGCTTCGCTTTGGAAATGTTGAAGGCTTATCGACAACCCAAAATGCAGACGCTGAAGGTGACGAGCCATCGACCGCGACCGGCGCGAACCGTTACCTGTTGGTGACCGCGAGGGTCAATGAGTCGACGTTCCCCGCACCTGAGCTGCGTTCGATTCCGAAGTCGATTGAGGAACTCGACGCGATGGAGGCTGAAGAGAACACCGACACCGCTGAGCCGAGCGAGGCGATGCCGCAGGAACCTACTTCCACCCAAACCGATCCCGCACCGATGCCTCTCGAGGCGGCTTCCGGAGAGGATCCCAGTTTCGCCGAGCCGAGCGCCGAGCCACCGGCGGACCCGGCGGATCCAAATGCGGATTCAACTTCGGAGGGTCCCGTGCCAAACGGTGGTGCGATAGAAGACGGCGAGGCATCCGTCGAGACTCCAAGCGTGGAGGAGCAGGACGGTGACAACGAGGGCGGAAATGAAGACGACGCCGAACCTGAGCAAAGTGCGGTTTCGGAACTGGAAGCCAGCCAACCGGCCGTGAGCGCTGAGGAAAGCGATGTGGTATCGGAGTTGAGCGGAGACGGTGATGCTGCAGACAAGCCAATGAAGGCCGACGATGATTCGTCAACGGTTGATGCGACGAGCGGTGAAGGTGTCGCAGAAGACGAGACGGAGGAAGAGAAACAGGAGCGTTTGGAAGCGGCTCAGGAGAAGATCGCCAAGGAGAATCAGCGGGCGCTGGATCAGCGGAAGGATAAGCTTGAAGCCGCACGTCGCCGCGTCCGTGAGCTGAACAGCCGTTTTGCCGACTGGTACTACGTGATTCCCGAGGCCACGTATCGCCAGTTGAGAATTGAGCGAGGCGAATTGATTGAGAAGCCGAGTGACGCGACCGCTGATGCCGATGCGGCGTCGCAGGGTCCTGCTCTCAATTTCCCAGGTTTTCCCGAGTAGCATGACTGCATTTGGACGCGCTGCTTGACGCTCGGGCAACGCGGGTGCGCGGATCACGATGTTTTATGTCGATCGGCTCATTCTCGTTGCCGGAATACTGCTCCTGCTGGGCATCGTCTCGAGCAAGTTGTCGGCTCGACTCGGGATACCCGTGCTCGTGCTTTTTTTGCTTCTGGGGATGGTGGCCGGCTCGGAGGGAATCGGCGGCATTGCGTTTGAGAATTATCCTCTTGCGCACGGCATTGGAACGCTCGCGCTGGCACTGATCCTGTTTGACGGAGGGCTGCGAACACCATTCACAGCGGTTCGAGCGGCATGGAAGCCGTCGTTGGTGCTGGCAACCGTGGGCGTTGTGATCACAGCGGTCGTCACTGGCTTGGCAGCGTCCTGGATACTTGGGCTGTCGCCGCTGCAGGGGATGCTGTTGGGGAGCGTCGTCAGCTCAACGGATGCGGCGGCCGTGTTTTCGGTTCTTCGGTCCGGGGGAATTGGGCTACCCAAACGGCTGAGCGCCATCTTGGAAATCGAAAGCGGATCGAACGATCCGATGGCGATTTTTCTGACGATCGGCTGCATCGAACTATTGGCTCAACCGGAAACGGGGCCGTCGGCGCTGCTTGGTCTCTTCGCGTCTCAGATGTTGTTGGGCACCGTGATCGGGATCACGATGGGTCACTTCGGGGCACGGATGGTCAACCGCATCGAGCTGACTGCGGCCGGGTTGTATCCGGTGTTGGTCAGTACGGTTTGCTTGCTGACGTTCGGCATCGCCGCACAGCTAGGCGGAAGTGGATTCCTAGCGACCTATCTCGCGGGGATGACCATCGGCAACCAAAAGATTGTCTTCCGCGGTGGGATCCTCGTTTATCACGACGCGTTGGCTTGGTTTTCGCAAATCGTGATGTTCGTGATTCTTGGTCTGCTCAGTTTCCCATCACGCCTGCTGAGCGTGAGTGGGCAGGCGATGTTGATCGGATTGGTATTGATATTCGTGGCGCGACCGTTGGCGGTCAGCCTGTCACTGCTGCCTTTCCGGATGCGATGGCGAGAACTGTCCCTGCTGTCTTGGGTCGGATTGAAGGGTGCGGTTCCGATCACGCTGGCCACCTTTCCCTTGATGATGGGAACGCCTCAAGCGGGGCTTCTCTTTGACGTCGTATTCTTCATCGTCGTCATGTCGGCATTGGTTCAAGGGTGTTCCTTGCCGATGGTGTCGCGGTGGTTGGGTCTGCGTGTGCGGGTTGCGCCTGCCTCTTCGGTAACGCTCGAGATGAGTTCGCTTCGCAACGTCGATGGTGAGGTGGTCGAATATTCGGTCGACGAAAGATCACGTGCCTCGGGGCGAAAGGTTCGTGAGCTTGCGCTGCCTGATGGGGCCGTGATCGCGATGTTGGTTCGAGAGAACCATATTATTCCTCCCCAGGGCGGAACGGAGGTTTTATCCGGTGATCATGTGATTGTCGTCTTGAGACCAGGTTCGCGGCCCCTCGTGGACCAAGTCTTTGCTAACGAGGACGAACGTCGCGTCGAAATTCCGACATCGATCGAATTTCCTCTGCGGGGAACGACGTCGGTCGGCGAACTCTACCAGTTCTACGACATTCGAATCGATGCTCCGGTCGCGACGACACTCTCCGACGTGATGAGGCGATCGATCGACGACCATGAGAATAACGTCGACGCCGTCGCGCGATTTGGGCCAATCACGCTACGGGTTCGTTCGATCAATCTGTCGGGTGAGATCGAAATGGTAGGCATGACGATCTTATCTGAAGAGGAGATCGCCCTGTACGAGCAGCAGAGGGCGGTGGTCGAAGACAAGCAACGAATTAACGTGTCTGAACGTGAGCCGCCCGGCGGCGCGTCTGGCACGAAATAACTGGCCGAAACGGCAACCGCGTCGACCCCGGGGAACGCATCCGTCGCAACGCAAGGTGATGGGCGTTCAAAACCCATCCCGTAAACGGTCGACGCTGTCCATGTCGGGAGTGACCAGAAGAGACCATCCGTGCAATACGCCCGAACGATCGCTTCGGCTCGATCGAATCATCAGTTGCCAGACACCTCTTAGGCTCGTACCTCGGAACGAACTAAGGCCCTTCTCCCTCTTGGCAAGCGCCCCAGGCTGGTGCCGTCCTCGGAATGGAGCAGTCGATCGGGTAATGCTCACGGGTGCGGTGTCATCGAAGACGGTGCGATCGAAGTGGTCGTCGCTGCCACCGACTCGTGAGAAGAGCTCGATTCTCAGTCCATCAGGGCCGATGAGGTAACCATCGAGATGCTCATTGTAGGTATGCGTGATCGACAACTGAACGCTGAGGTCGCCGATCGCAATGTCTTCATCGATTTGTATTTCCGAGACGATCACCGAACGAGGCAGGAGGACCATGGCGCGATCATTCGAGTAGTCACCGCCGATCAGCCTCGCCGAAGTGAGCAATTCGTCGGTGGTGATGATGCCATCGCCGTTCGCAT
>JBGTCJ010000626.1:0-1944 GCA_041748895.1 Pirellulaceae bacterium | reverse complement strand
CCCAGCGAAGTCGCGGACCCACCGGCCACCTACGAATCGGGCACTACGGGCAATGACCCGAGCTTGACTTTTGCCCCGGTCACACTGACCCAACTACAGGTCGAAAACGCGGGTCTTCGATGGGCGCCTGTGACCCGCGGGGAGATCCAGCCGCAGAGAACGCTTGCTGGACGGTTGGACTACAACCGGGAGCGGTTGGTGGTCGTTCGATCGCCCGGCGAGGGAGTGATTCGCGAACTTCGATTCCGCCCCGGCGAAGCGGTCACAACGGGCCAGACGCTTGCGGTCGTCGCCAGCCCCGATGTGGCGTCGCGACGCGGTGATGTCGCCCGGGGGCAAAGTTCACTCGAGATGGTTGTCAAGCAACGTGATCGCAGCAGTCAGGTCCTCGAAGGATTGAGGCAACTGATCCAGCGGATTGAGCGACAAGATTTACCCGATGCGATCGAGGCGTTCGTGGAAACAAACCACGTTGGCGAATTCGGCGAGCGTGTTTTGGCGGCCTACCACCGACAGCGCTTGGCCGAAAGCATGACCCGGGGGCTCGCCGACGCAGCCGCCAGTGGTGCCGTTGCAGAGAAACTTCAGCAGCAACGAACGAACGAGCTTCAAGCGGCTGCGACGGCCCTTCGGTCACTCGCGGACCAATCGCTATTTGAAGCATCGTTTGCGTTGATGCAATCGGACCTCGCGGTGGAGGAGGCTCGACAAAACCTTGACGTCAGCATTCAACGTTTGCATTTATTCACAGGGCCAGGGTCTGCGGGCCTGGATGTTTTGTCGCCAGCCAATCCGTCGAGCGATCACGGATCATCGGACGGATCGGATCGCATGGCGGAAGTTCGATTGACGGCGCCATTGGACGGGACGGTCGAAGCCAGGCACGTTGCAGTGGGGCAGCGGTGCGCGACAGGCGACCCCGTCATCACGGTTGCCGATACCAGCCGCCTCTGGGTTGTGGCAGACATCCGAGGGAACGACTGGGAGGCAATCGACTCGTTACCAGGATTGGTCTGCATGGTAACCGCGCCAGCCATTGAGGGTGTGGTGTTTAAAGCTGAAACACTATTTGTGGGGCGTCAGGTCGATCCGGGGAGTGAAACCGCTGGTTTGGTGGCGAGGCTTGCCGTAGCGGACCCACGGCTCCGTCCGGGTTTGTCGGTGCAGATTGAAATTCCCGTGGGTCAGCTAAGAGAAGCCCTCTTGGTCCCCAACTCGGCAATCGTTTCCCACGACGGGGAGCGATGGGTTTTCGTTCCTGATTCGCGACACGTCACCGGTTCCGAAGGTGGTCGCCTCGCTGGTTTCGTTCCCACGCCCGTTGTTGTGGGGCTTTCGCAAAACGGCCAGACGGAGATCGTCTCAGGGCTATCTGCAGGCGGGCAGGTCGTCGTTGCCGGAGCCTTCACGCTCAAGAGTGAGTGGCTTCTTGATCGCGATGCGGACTGAATGACTTAGCAGCGCACTTCTCAAAATCGGCACACTGCCCATGCTTGAAAAATTGATCGAGCTCTCGCTCACCCATCGCTTCCTCGTGATTGTGTTCGCTTTTCTGACTGGCTCCGCAGGCGTCTGGTCGGCGATCAACCTTCCGATCGACGCGGTTCCCGACATGACGAACGTGCAGGTCACCGTGATCACGAAGGCCGGTTCGCTGTCTCCCCTGGAGGTCGAGCAATACATCACTTACGCGGTCGAGGGCACGATGAGTGGATTGCCTCGAGTCAGCGAGTTGCGGAGCATTTCAAAGTTCGGTATCTCGGTGGTCACGATCGTGTTTGAAGAAGGAACAGACATCCACCGCGCCCGACAGTTCGTAGCTGAACGATTGCCTGCGGCAGCTGCGGTGGTCCCCGAAGGCATGGGAGTACCCGAAATGGGGCCGCTCACCACGGCGCTCGGCGAGGTCCTTCAGTTCGAGGTGCGAGGCCGCTCGCAAACCGC
>JBGTCJ010000625.1:0-11693 GCA_041748895.1 Pirellulaceae bacterium | reverse complement strand
TGATTGCACATGAAGATCACGAGCAATCCTTTGGTGTCCGAAAAGTCCGACAGCGAGACGGTTTTGCCCTCGGTGTCGGGGAGCGAAAATGCGGGGGCGGGAGTGCCCAAAGGCAACATCGTGGAAGCGGTGCGAGCCATGATCAATTGGGTCCTTTTGGAGCGGAGAAAATGATTTCCACTGTCGGTTGATTGATTTCCACTGGCGGTTGATTAGAGGGGTGCTGCAACACCGCCGACGGGAAGCGCAGCTGACTCGTCAACCGCGCAGTTGCTCGAGCAATCTTCCGGGGCTGCCCATGATGTTGTACCCTCCATCGACGTGCAGGATTTCGCCGGTAATGCCTTCGCTGGCACCGCTGAGCAGGAATGCCCCAGTACGGCCGACTTCTTCGTGCGAAACGTTGCGCCCGAGCGGCGCCATGTGTTCGTACATGGTCAACATCTGTTCAACACCCGCGGCCCGCCCTGCGAGCGTGCGGATCGGTCCGGCGGACAAAGCGTTGACGCGAACGCCCTGCGGTCCCATGTCGTAGGCAAGGTAGCGAACCGTTGCATCGAGCGCCGCCTTGCAGATTCCCATGACGTTGTACCCCGGCACACACTTTTCTCCGCCGAAATAGGTCATTGTGGCGATCGCACCACCCGGATTGAAAATGTCCTTGGCCGCTGCGGTGACCGCAATCAAGGTGTAGACGCTGACATCCATCGCGAGTTTGAATCCGTCGCGGCTGGTGTAGACGGTATCTCTTGAGAGATCGTCTCGATCGGCAAAGGCGATCGAGTGCAGCAGGAAATCGAGCTTTCCGAAATGCTCGGCTGCCGTGGTCATCACGCGGCGAATGTCGTCGTCATTTTGAGCGTCCATCGGAATGAGGAACGCCGCATTGGGATTGGTTTCGGTCAACTGGGCGACGCGGCGCCGGTTCCGTTGGCGTTCATCGTCCGGACGATCCGGGAGGTGGGTGAATCCGCACATTCCCCCGGCATTCATGATCTGTTGTGCGATTGCCCAAGCGATCGAATGATCGTTGGCAACGCCGAGAATCAACCCTTTTTTTCCCTTAAAATCCATCAAAACCGCTCGAACTTGAGAAGAACTTAATTGTGGTCGTCCGGTTGCAACCGTAGCCACGCAGCATAGCGTTAAGGGTCCCCTTTCGTCTATTTGCCACGGCAGACTCGGATTCCCCACTCACTCCCCGTTCGAATCCCGCCCTTTCAGCTGTTCAACTTGATCGCCAACCGCTTCGATGACGTTTCCGGTGCGACTGCCGTCGCGACCGCAAGGATGCTGCGCGCGTGGTTGGATTTAGTCCGTGACGAAGGCGGATCCGGTGCCCTCGCTCAAAGTGGCTTGACGCGTTTGCTGCCGATAATCTGCGATGGAGTGGGTGCGGCCGGCGCGAGGTGGGTGGCGCAGCGAGGACCGGCTTGGGTTTCTCTCGGATTCCATGGCGAAGCCACACCGCTCGATTCGCCGGCCGTGCTCGAGAAGGTCGCGATGTGCCTCGACCAGGCCGCGCCGTCTTTTGGCGACGTCGATGTGGCGCTTCCAATCGGGACATCCGAGCCGCTGACGATGCCCGGGCCCGGGCGGGAAACGCCGACTCCTCAACACGGGCACGAGAAGTCGAGCCATCGCATCAACAACGCGGTGCGGGAACTGGCTGCGGTTCCGCTCGCCCCTCGAGTCTTGTTAATCCGATGGCAGCAACCTCCGACGGCCGCGGAGCAGGCCGTGGCCACGGCGCTTCGGGATCCACTTGCGGCAATGGTCGACATGGATTTCCGCTGGAGAAACTCGCGGCTGGCGCTCGATCAACTTCGCACGCTGCTCAATCATTCGATCGCTTGGTCTTCGATCGAAGATACCGACGAACTTTTGGAGGCAATTGCCGAAGCCGCCACGCAGATGCTCCGCGCCGAGAGGGCGAGTATTTTTCTGTGGGACAAACGTCGTGGAAAACTCGTCGGCCGTCCGGCGCTGGGGGTTGAGAACGGGGTCCTTGAGGTCGCGGACAACGCGGGGATTGTGGGATCGGTACTCGCCACGGGCGAACCGCAGATCTGGACCGCCGGAGCCGATCGTGAATCCGAAGTCAACCGAAGCGTCGACCAAAAGCTAAATTTCAAAACTCGGTCGATTGTCGCCGTGCCGATGCGATCGCCTTCGGGACAACCATTGGGCGTGTTCGAGGTTCTCAACAAATCGGATCTTGCTGGGGCGGATGACTCGCATACCGGAAAGAAACAAGCCGGCGTCGTTGTCGCTTTCGATCGCTTCGATGTGGCCAGGCTAACGGATCTTGCGAGCCACGCCGCGGCCGCGATTCAAGGAACTCAGACGCGGCAGCGACTCACCCAAGCACGCGACCGGTTGCTCCATGACGCCGCCTCAACCTACCAAGTCATCGGGAAGTCGCCGGCCATCGGATCGCTGCGTGATTCGATCCAGCGTGTGGCGCCGACAGACCTGGCGGTTCTTGTTCTCGGTGAGAACGGAACGGGTAAGGAAGTGGTTGCGAGAAGCTTGCACTTCCAAAGCCACCGCCGCGATCAACCATTTGTGGCGGTCAACTGTGCCGCGCTCGTGGAATCGCTGTTGGAGAGCGAGTTGTTCGGGCATGAACGCGGCGCGTTTACCGATGCGCATCAGGCGCGTCCGGGTAAGTTCGAGTTGGCCAGCGGTGGAACCCTCTTCCTCGATGAAATTGGTGACATGAGCCCGGGTGGACAAGCCAAATTGCTTCGTGTGCTCGAGGAGAAGATCGTGGTTCGCGTCGGTGGTTCGCTGCCGATTCCGGTTGATGTCCGGATCATCGCTGCGACTAACCAATCGTTGCCCGATTTGGTCGCGGCGCGAAAATTTCGTGAGGACCTGTTCTTCAGGCTCAATGTCGTCTCCTTCCGTCTGCCCGCGCTTCGCCAACGTGGAGACGACATTTTGATACTGGCGGAGCATTTTCTTGAGCAGTTCGCAGCCCAGAGTGGCAGGAAGAAGCCACGTTTTTCAGCGGAGGCCGCCGCGGCCATGAAACGCCACCCGTGGCGCGGGAATGTTCGTGAATTGCGTAACGTGATGGAGCGAGTGATCTACCTGGCATCGTCCGATACGTTGAGCGTGGAGGATCTCGGATTGGTCGCATTCGATACTCGTGGCACGTCATCCCCGGCGCCGATCCCAATGAATTCGGACCTGAGCACGCTGAGCGACGCGACTCGCGCCTTTCAAATCGCGCACATCGAGTCGACGATTCAGACCCAGCGGGGCAACATGACGGCGGCGGCCGAATTGCTCGGCCTTCACCGTTCCAATCTGTATCGCAAGATGCGCCAGTTGGGCATGCATGTTGTGAGTGAACTGGATCCCTGATCTCGACCGTTACATGGGATCCTTGGGGTCTCGATCGGATTGGCTCGGTGAATTGACATCAGGCGCCGGTGACTCGTCGATCAGCATCCGTAGCGGCGGTGTCTCCAGGTCGTCAAATTGTCCCGCTCGGATACAACCAATGCAGGCAATCGCTGCGGCAGCCCCCAGCAGCAGCGCGACGGGCAAGGCAACAAAGATTACGCTCATTGGGGCACCCACTGGGTAGGACCGGGATCCGACACAAGATCGGAAAAATCGATGTCGCTCGAGGCCGCATCACTCGCGGCGGGCCTCGGTACCAGACGAAATGTTCGACTACCGAGGGTGAGTGCGAGCACGCTCAGGGAGCTGATCGGCATCAGCACGGCCGCTAACAGCGGGCTGATCCAACCGGTCATCGCAAGCGTGACCGCGATCGCATTGTACGCGAGCGAAATGCGGAAGTTCCGACGAATCACGCGGACAGTTTGCTGAGAAGCATCGATCAGATCGACCAAACCCTGCAAAGCACCGCTTGCCAAAAAAATGGGCGCGGCCTGCAGGCTGGCTTCGGCACCGCCTCGCACCGCGATCCCAACATCGGCGGCGGCAAGCGCCGCGGCATCGTTGACGCCATCGCCGACCATCACCGTCACGCTGCCCTCCGCTTTTGACCGCTCGATCAATGCAAACTTTGACTCGGGATCGAGCCCGCCGTGCGTCAAGTGGGGGCTGATGTTGAGAAGACCGCCCGTGATCGAGACGACCCGCGGATGGTCGCCCGATAGGATGCCGATCCCCCATCCCATCGAACGCAAACGCCTGGTGGTCGCGACCGCATCGTCGCGAATTCGATCTCCCATTCCCACAATCGAGACCACCGTGTCATCGATCTTCACCACAATTGGCGTGATGGCTTGGTCCGCGATTTCGGCGACCTGGCGAATCACGTCATCGGTCGCCTCGCCACCGAGTCCGCGAATGTAGGCGAGGTTGCCCACGGCCACGCTGCGTCCGTCGACAGTGCCCCGGATGCCCCCACCGACCGTTTCAATGACGTCGCGAACTTGGTGCCGAGCGATGCGTGATGACAGCC
Organism: Pirellulaceae bacterium; assembly: GCA_041748895.1. GTDB lineage: Bacteria > Planctomycetota > Planctomycetia > Pirellulales > Pirellulaceae > UBA6163. The sequence goes on along the minus strand of JBGTCJ010000625.1, from coordinate 7,243 downwards.
CACGACGCACGGCTTGATCGACCAGAGCCAAGGAGATCGGATGCCGTGAGTCGCGTTCTAGCGCTGCGGCAAGTGCGAGATCATCGTCTGCGATTTCACCGAGCAACCAACGCGGCTTTCCCTCGGTCAGCGTTCCGGTCTTGTCAAACCAAATCATTCCTGGGCGTGCCAGACGTTCGAGGCAGTCGCCACCCCGAATCAATAGGCCTCTCTGAGCAGCCCGACCCAGCGTCACCGCGATTGCCAGCGGTGTCGCCAAGGCGAGAGCACACGGGCAGGCGACGATTAGCAGCGCGGTCGTGTGACCGGCGGCCTGCAACGGTCCTGAGGACCACCAGAGGGCTAGTGTGATCGCTGCCAGGGTAAGTATCACGATCACGAATCGGCCGGCGATCGCGTCAGCGAGCTGAACGATGGGTGTTTTCTTCAGACTCGCCTCCTCGACCAACCGCATCAGCCGGGCCGCACGCGATTGGTCTCCGCCCGCCGTCACCCGAATTTCAAGCGGTGATTGGTGGTTCAAGACACCAGCCTGGATCGCGTCTCCCGGTCCGACCGTAATCGATTGGCTCTCACCGGTCAGCAATGATCGATCGATCGACGACCGGCCCGTCACGACCACGCCGTCGGCAGCTACGCCCTCCCCCGCGGCGACGTGCACGCGGTCGCCAACCACCAATTGATCCGCCAGGACACGAACCATTGCTTCGTCATTGGTGATCCGAGTGGCCGTTCGTGGCGTGACCCTCATCAGCAGCGCGACCGCGTCCGCGGCGCGGTGTTGTTGGCGAAACTGAATCCAGCGCCCGACTAGCAACAAGAAAACCAAGACCGCGACCGAGTCGAAATAGACGTCCGTGTGGCCCACGATCAAACTGATGACCCCCGACACCGCCCCGACGCTCAGGCCGATCGCAATGGGGAGATCCATGTGGGTTGTTCGCGTTCGCAGCGACGCCCACGCGCCGCGAAGGAACGGTCGACCGGGAAACAGAACAGCGACCGCGCCGAGTGCCACGCCGACCCAACGAAGCAAAGCGGCGTGATCATCCGAAATGCCCGAGTGCTCGCCGGCATAAATCGCGATCGCGATCCACATCGCGTTCATCGCGCAAAAGCCTGCCAGCGCGATCCGCATCAATTGCTGACGATTCTCATCGGCGAAGCGAGCCGCCGCCTCGCCAACCACCCAAGGTGACAACCCGTAGCCCATGCGACCGAGCACTTCCGCAATCTTGCTCAGTTTCGTTTGTTCAGGATCGTACGTTACCTCGACGCTATGATCGTGCATCGAGACTCTCGCCGCTTGCCAACCCGGAACCATCGACGCGGAGCGCTCGATTAGCCACGAGCAGGCGCCACAGTGAACTCCTGAAACTGCAAGGCGGCTGCGGACCATCCCGCCACCGACTTCTCGGGGAGCCGAATCGGACAAAAGGTTCGGATCATCGAGCTCCGCAAATCGCTGAGGCGTCCCGGCCACCGCGACGGCTTCACCCGACATCACACCGCCGGCCGTTCGATCGCGGAGGGCATAGTAGTCCTCCAACCCCCACTGGTGAATGAGTTGATAGGCGCCTCGGCACCCGTTGCAGCAAAAAGTGCGATTGTTGGCGAGGCGACGCGGCGCAGGGAGCCCGCAGTGATCACATGCATCGCACCCGGTGTCGATCGCCGAGGTGATCGCGGTCGGACCTGCATGTGAAGGGCGTTTGACCGCCTCGGGTTCAGGGAACATGTTGGCAACAAGGAAGCGGTTCGTCAGCCAGTTTGTCGAGTCTTTGATCCGCTGTAGGGACATCCGTAGCGGCGACTTCGAGCGCCCGCAGATCAGTCGCCGCGCGGCCTGTCGCCGTGTAGGCACCGCTGATCAGCAGGAGAGCACATCCCAACAAAGGAAACAGTCTGGGAAATCGCGGACGAGCACGCAGCGCCGCACCCATCGCACCGGCGACCAGGCCTACCAAGGCGGGTACCGATCCGATCCAAAACGCGGTCATGACCCACACTGCCGAAACGACTCCGCCGCTTCCCGCCGCAACCAGCACGAAAAGGTAGAGCCACCCGCAGGGCAACAGGACGGTCAGCAATCCCGTGGCAAAGCTTCGTAAGGGCCGCGGTAGCCGCACGACATGAGGTCGAACGGACGCGAGCATGCGTGAAATCGAATCCGCCCAATTCTGTCCCCACGATTTCAAGTTCCAAAAAGCCAACCACGACGAACGAGACACCACGGGTTCGCCGCGCGGGGGCACGGGTAGCGTCCTACGCCAATGGGGACGTGCAAGGAGAGCCAATTGCCAGAGTCCCATCGCGATCATCACTCCACCGGCGAGTCGCGCTGCGGCCGCCTGAATCCCCAACCAGTAACCCGACGCCGTGATTGCCGACCCGACCAAGCCGGCAATCAGACCAGCAAGCAGGTAGGTCGAAAGCCTTCCTAGATGGTAGGCGGACGTGTGAAGCGCCGTCCGCAGCGCCGATTGACCTTGTGAGACACCGGACGCCCAGAGCGCCATCGGCCCACACATCCCGACGCAGTGCAAACTGCCCATCAAGCTCGCCGTCAATACCGCCGCCAGCAGCGCGGTCATGGTAGGTCCTCCTGACGAACGTCGATTGTGCGAGTGTGAACAAACCGTGTTCCCGTTTCGCTCGAAAGGTCCAAATCGAATTGCCAAAGCCCGACGCGATCGAACGGCAACGCGACCGGATACCCCTGCTCGCTGCGACGACCCACGCCGACCACCCTTGGCGATGCGGCTCGGGCGTGGTGGTAGAGCGTCAACGTTCCACTGAGCCCGTCGATCGCGGTCCCCGCGGCGTCGGTAATGCGTAGAGTCGGTGATTCGGATCGCAGATCATAAAAGACGGTCCACCCCAAGCGATCGCTTTGTCGACGCCTCTCGGCCGTTTCGTCCCAAACCAGGGCCTTGTCGTGGTAACCAGGCACAATCGCCACCGACGGGTCACCACTGGCTAGCACGACGGCGGCGATTCCGATTGCGACCTGGCTGCCCAGGAGCAGCACGACGATCGTGCCCCAAAGCCATCCTGCTCGGTAGGAAGCCTCCCGTTGCTGCTGCAGGGTTAGCGGTTGGTCATTGCCGGGTTTCAGGTCACTCATTGTTTAGGGCCCAGCAGTTGAAAGGGTCTTCCGCGTGTCACGCCTTGGTCGTCGGTTACGGCGACCTCCGCGGGCAATCGCCCCTGGCGACTGGTCAGCGAGCTCTTGAACGTCAGCGACAATGCGACGAGAGCGTTCTTGCCCGCCGCGACCGTCAACAGGTCGTCATTGATCACCTCGAGATCGACATCGGTCGATGGTTCGATGGTGACGGCATAGGTTCGGGGTTCGGGTGTTCGGTTCACGATTCGCAATTTAATCGAATTTTGGACAAGCCCCGCACCGAGCGACGTGTATGGGTTGCCCGCCCCGCGAATCAGGGTTAGGTCAAATGGCGATTTGGTGATCACGCCGTACGCGAGCGCGCCGACAGCGATCGCGAGTGCGATCGGGTAAAGCAGTGTTCGCGGTCGCAGCATCCCCGAAGTCTTGCCGGCCAAGGCGTCCTGCGACGAATACCGAATCAGCCCCCGGGGTTTGCCAATCTTATCCATGACCTCGTCGCACGCGTCGATGCACTGAGTGCAGTTGATGCACTCCATCTGCAATCCGTCTCGGATATCGATCCCCGTTGGGCATACCGCGACGCAGGCTTTGCAATCGACGCAGTCGCCCTGCGACGAATTCTCAATGACCGCCAACTTTCGGAGTTTGCCCCGCGGTTCGCCGCGGTGTCGATCGTAACCGACGATCAGGCTGCGTCGATCCAACATCACCGATTGGAAGCGGCCGTAGGGGCAGGCGATCAGACAGAGCTGCTCGCGGAAGAACAAAAAATCGAACAACATCGCAAGGGTTGTCCCCGCCATCACCACGAAGGCAATTGGATGTTGCCATGGCGAACTGCGGATCCAAATGGCCAAACGATCGGTGCCGACAAAGTAGGAGAGAAAGGTATGCGCCAGCAGCATCGAAAGCACGAGGTAGATTGCGATTCGCGCCACCGCCGCGATTCCGGTCACTTTGCGACGAGGATTGCCACCTCGCCCGCTGGTCCCTTCGAACAGTCGATCGATCGGCCGAAACAGGTACTCCATGTAGACCGTTTGCGGGCAGGCCCAACCACACCAAACGCGACCGCTGAGCGCCGTGGCCAACATGATCGCGAGGAAAACGCTGAGCATCCCGAACGCGAGCAACAGCGTGTCGGTCGGCAAGAAGGTGTAACCGAGCAGCGTCACCTGCCGCGCGGGGATATCGAGCAGGACCGGCGGCTTTCCCGCGATCCTCGCGTGAGGCAATGCGACGAAGAACGCGATCAGCGCGTAACCGACCCAGCGACGACGGTGCCAAAACCGGCCGGTCGACAGCCGTGGGTACAACCACCGCCGCGAGCCGTCCTGCTCGAGCGTGCTGAGGACATGGGTGGAGGTCACTGGGTGGATTCCACGGCGTTGGCTGAGACTTCCGATTCAGCTTCGGCTTCGGCTTCGGTTTCGGTTTCGGTTTCGGCTTCGGCTTCGGTTTCAGCTTCGGTTTCAGCTTCAGCTTCCAATTCGCTTGCGATCTCATCGATCGTCGGCCAAGGAGGAATCACATTGCCTTCGGCCGGACGCGGCGTCCCACCGGGCTCGGTCCCCCGGATGCTCGCGACATAGGCGGCGACCAGCACCATTTCGTTCTGGGCAAGACGATTATTCCAGGCCGGCATCGCGCCGCCTCCGGCACCCTTGAAGATGACGGTGTAGATGTCTTCGATCTGCTTGACATTTTTGTAATGCTCGTCGGTCAGGTTGGGCCCGACCAAGCCGCCACCATCGGCTCGATGGCACGAGACGCAGTGCGTCTGGTAGACGCTCTTTCCCACATTCAGCCAACTCCGCTCGTTGGCGTACTTCACCAGGGTCGGTCGGTCGCCAACGAGTTCGCCAATTTCGGCGAACTGCAACCGAGCGTTGGCCGCCATCGCCACCGCGAACCGCCCCTGGGGTGTCCGGCTTTCGATACCTGAGTGATAAAAAATGACGTACGGGAAGCAGAACAAGATCGTCGCCACGAACAACCACTTCCACCAACCCGGCAGGGGGTTGTCGAACTCTTCGATGCCATCGTACGAATGGCCGGTCAATTCGGGTTCGTTGCTTGAAGATTGAGACATCACTGGTCATCCAAGGGGATCGATGCGAAACGGTCGGTCGCCGAGCGTGCCAACCGGAGGGTCGCGTAGGTCATCAGACCGAAGGCGATGCAGAACAACACCAATGCCGCTTCGGCACAGTCGCTGTAATCGATCGCCCGAACTACATCTTTGAGCATCTCGGTTTCCTATGTTCCAAGTCGTGGATTGGGGGCTCGATCGGACGCCAAGTCATCGACCGAATTTTCCGCCGCGTTATCACGGGAAACTCCGTCGGTAGGCACTTCGTCACTGGGCCCGTCAATTGTGGGTACGTCAACAATGGGCTCGGCCGCCGGATCTTCCGCGGTTTTGAACAGGTCGACACCAATCCGCTGCAGATACGCGATCAACGCGACGGCTTGCGTATCCATCGTCAAAAGCGTCGTGTCGTCAACCGCACGCATCACTGGACCGCCTTGCGAGACGATCTCCGCGGCGATCGCCTCAGCTTGCACCCGCGCCATTTCGGGCGCCTCGGTCAGTTCACGATCGTACGGAGCGCCGAGAAAATGGGCGGCCCAAACGCGATCGGTGATCTTGTTGAAATCGATCTCGGTGTCGAGCAGGTGTTCGTAAGATGGCATCACGCTACCGGTCACGACCTGTTGTGGGTTCTCCAAGTGCAGCCAGTGCCAGAGGCTGCTCTGTTTTCCACCTTCGCGGGCGAGGTCGGGGCCGATCCGGCGGCTGCCCCACTGAAACGGGTGATCGTAAATCGATTCACCCGGCTTGCTGTATTCACCGTACCGTTTGGTCTCGGCGACGATCGGGCGGATCATTTGGCTGTGACAGTTGTAACATCCCTCGGAAACAAAGATGTCTCGTCCGGCGAGCTCCAGCGGCGTGTAGGGGGTCACCGTGGCGATCGTTGGAACGTTGCTGCGGATCAGGAAGGTGGGGATCATTTCGAACAGGCTCGCCACGACGACGGCTACCAAAACCAATACCGTGAATTTGATCGGCAACCGTTCCCATTGGCGGTGCCAGTGCATGCTGCTCCAGACCTCCAGCCTCTTTGCCAGACCGAGCACCGGGGCGTCTCTGAGCGTCGACGTCGGGATCGGATCCACCGTTGCCTGGTAGGCCGTCAGCGGCGCCGCGGTGTAGATGGGAACCTCGTAGATCGCCGGTCGGTTCATCCACGTCATCACGTAGTTCACGGCCATCATCACGATACCGCTGATGAACAACCCGCCACCGACGATCCGAATCCACCAGAGTGAGATCGTCGCCTGGATGGTCTCGATGAAGTCGGGATAGCTGAGGCGACCAGTTTCGTCGAGCGCCCGCCACATCAACCCTTGGGTCAACCCGGCGACGTAGATCGGTACGATGTAAAGCAGGATCCCGATGGTGGCGATCCAGAGGTGCCACTCGGCCAACCTCTTGCTCCAAAGTTGCGTCTGAAACAACCTCGGCAGTAACCAATAGACCATCCCAAAGGTCATCATTCCGTTCCAACCCAGCGCGCCCGAGTGGACGTGGGCAATGGTCCAATCGGTGTAGTGCGAAAGGCTGTTGACCGACTTGACACTTAGCAGCGGCCCCTCGAAGGTCGCCATCCCGTAGAACGTGATCCCGACAACGAAAAACTTAAGCACCGGGTCACTCGATACCTTGTGCCAAGCGCCTCGGAGCGTCAACAGACCGTTGATCATCCCGCCCCACGACGGCATCCAAAGCATGATGCTGAACAGCATCCCCAAGGTGCTCGCCCACTCCGGTAGGGCCGTGTAGTGCAGGTGGTGCGGCCCCGCCCAAATGTAAAGAAAGACCAGTGACCAGAAGTGCAAAATTGACAACTTGTAGCTGAATACCGGGCGTTCGGCTGCCTTGGGAAGGAAGTAGTACATCAACCCGAGGAAGGGCGTGGTCAAGAAAAATGCCACGGCATTGTGACCGTACCACCACTGCATGAAGGCATCCTGCACCCCGGCATAGATCGAGTAACTCTTGCCCCACCCGATCGGAACGACAAGGTTGTTGAAGATGTGCAG
>JBGTCJ010000624.1:0-24110 GCA_041748895.1 Pirellulaceae bacterium | reverse complement strand
TCTCGGATTCATCGGCATGATCGATCCGCTACGAGTCGGCGTAAAAGAATCAGTCGACGCGTGCCATCGTGCCGGGATTCGTGTTTGCATGATTACCGGGGACCACCCGATCACGGCCTCCGCAATCGCTCGTGAGCTTGGGATCGCTCACGACGATCTGCCCGCGGTCGCGGGCAGCGAATTGGAAACCAAAAATGACCAGGAGGTGCAAGAAATCGTGCGCCACCACACCGTTTTTGCTCGGGTCGCGCCCAAGCAAAAGCTTCAGTTGGTCAAGGCGGCTCAGGCCATTGGTCATTTCGTTGCCGTGACGGGTGATGGAGTGAACGATGCACCGGCGCTGCGCGCCGCTAACATCGGTGTCGCAATGGGCAAGGCGGGCACCGACGTTGCTCGCGAGGCGGCCGATCTGGTGATCAGCGACGACGATTTCTCAAGCATTGTCGGAGGGATCGAGGAGGGCCGCGTCGCCTACGACAACGTCCGCAAGGTAGTCGCCCAGCTGACCGCCACGGGTGCGGCCGAAGTCATGTTGGTGTGTGCAACGCTGGCCGTCAGCGGCCTTCTGGCTCTGAGAGGCACACCTGATGGATCGGGCGGGATCGGGATTCTTCTGCCACTGCTGCCGGTTCAACTGCTCTGGTTGAACCTCGTCACCAATGGCATCCAAGGGGTGGCGCTCGCGTTTGAGCCGAGTGAGGGTGATGTACTGAGCCGACGGCCACGCCCGCCGAAAGAGCCGATCTTCAATCGATTGATGATCGAGCGAACTTTGATTGCCGCCGGCGTGATGGCCAGCGTGAGTTTCGTTTTGTTCATCTACCTGATTCGCAGCGGATGGCAGCCGGCGGCGGCGAGCAACCTTCTGCTGCTGTTGCTTGTTCTTTTCGAAAACATTCATGTCGGCAACAACCGATCGGAAACCAAATCGGCGCTAGCACTCTCGCCACTGCGGAGTCCTCATTTGTTGGCAGGAGTCATCGGCGCTCTCTCGATTCACATTCTCGCCATGAACCTCCCCATTCTGCAGAGAGCTCTCGGTACCGAGCCCGTTAGCCTCATGACTTGGGCAACGTTGCTCACGTTGGCGCTGAGCGTGTTCGTCGCGATGGAGATTCATAAGCTCATCTGGGCCAAACGCTCGACGGTCAACACCGGCCAATGGCATGGCCCGAGTGCCGATGCGGATTCCTGATCGGGAACAAACACGATCACCTCACCAAATGCAAACTGTGAAAGGTCCACCACGCCCGGCACTCGCCACTCTTTTTCACTGGCCCAATCGTAGGTTTTGCCCGTGGCCTGGAATCGCCACCTCTGTTGGGGCGGCAGTTGGCGACATTGCTCAGGACCACCGTAAATGACCGGAACGGCACCGTGATCGATCGCGGCAGCTCGCGAAATGGCAATGCCAAATGGTTCGGCGTCCCATCGTCCCAGGTGCGAACGGTGCGTGCGGCCCGCCAACCAATCGAGAATGGGGCGAGACGAAAAGCAGACCACGTTGCGATCCGAGGAAATCGTACGATGTGAACCCACCAGACGCTGCTGCGTGATAATTCGGCGGAGCGGCTCCAGCGGGGAGTGACGTCGTGCGTCGGCGTCTGTCATCAGCAACCAGTCCACAAACTGCTGCGACGACTGTCCCGGCCAGGGGCCCGTTCGGGCCCGCGTCGAATGCACCAGCCACGCCTCGGGTTGGCGGACTAGTGACTCGGCGGCAGGGGGTAATGGATCTGCTCGCGGCGATGAATCGCACGGTGGCGATGACAGCGGCGGGGAAGATCCAAGAATCGAAGCGGCGAGGAAATAGCCCACCGCCCCCGCTGCCATCAACTGCGTTGCCGGTTGGGGGTCGCGTGACGAAAGTGCAACTCGGACCGAAGACGGATCACTGCTCTCGTCACTTTCGCTCAACCGATCCAGCACCAGCGAGAATATTTTCCCTCGAGGTCTGACAAACGCAACGTCGAGCCGATCGACCAACCAGACGGCCGCAACATCGCGAAGCGACTGCCGGTCAATGGGCACTTCGATCGCTCCCACGCCGAGAAGTTCTGCCGCACGGCGAACCCAGGGCGCCGAGCCCGTTTCAGGAACAATGATCGTCACCTCGCCCCGTGAATGAGCCTCTTCGAGGTAGTGGCGAATCGCTGCGAGCTCGAGGTGCCGATCGATCAGTCGCCGTCCCAGACGACTGCAGACGACACCGTGCCAAGGGCGCGGGTCATGCAGGAGACGTGTATCCAACGACAATCCAAACATCTGACAGACGCGCTGTCGCCGACGGACTTCGATTTTCATCGCGAGTCATCCGCGGGTATCGGTGGTGATCAATCACCGATTATCTTGCAACCGATGGTGACCGCCACAGCAGAGATGCGTCGGATGTGGGACGAACGACGGGGTCGGTCGACGGCCGAAGGTGGGACGTGGCAGGTGTCGTGGCGACGCGAGGCACGTAGCTAGCCTGACCCACCGCATCGGTGACGTTCTGGCCGTGCGGTTGGTACATCGGATCGGCGGCGGAGTCTCGCCAAGCGTCCTGAAAATCGTCGGCATGGTTGGCCGAACGCGGCTGCATCGTGGAATGCGTGACCATCGCGACCGGCGCACCGGCGGTTTCGTACCCGCGATATCCATCCATTGGAACCGTCCCCGCGATGGCCGTGACACCCGCCGGAGCCTCGATCGGATAGAGCTGCGGTGTCAAGTCGCTGACCGGCATGGGACCACCGCGGGAGGCCGTCTCGTACGAGGCCGCCAAACCGCTTCCGATAGCCGGTGCTGAAGCGTCATGGGGGAAACCGCCGTGCGGAAGGGGCATTTGCGTCGTTGCTGCTCCGATGCGAGGTGAGACCGCCGTCAGATCATGCAAGGGCATGCCGCCGAGTGAATCACGAAATTCGGAGGAGAACCGGCCGGCGTCGGCCAGATTTGCGTCCTGCTGCGTCGCAACAAAATGGTTTTCTCCGCCATGCGTGACACCCGCATTGAAGGCCGAAGGTGGCGGCGCGTATCCGCTGGCTGCGGAGGTGCTGCCCGTCGATGGTGGCGGAACCCTTGTGGCTCCCTGGATCGGCCCGATCGGGATCAGTGGTTGGTTCGGCGCAGGCGACATCGCGCCCGCCGGGGCGAACGGCCCGTTGGCGACGCCACCCATCGGACGCTGGCAGCCAACCACGGCTAGCAGGGGGACGGCCGCGAATCTGCAATACCATCCGGTCGTGAGGCGATTCATACCGGTTCTTCCGAGTTCAGGCGTCTCTTCGTAAGGTTCGTGCACAACATGCCGACCTGTCGTTTGCTCTTGCCGGCGTTTGCTGTAGCCAAGGACAAACACTTGACGAAAGGCCAATTGACGCGGCTCGACTAAAAAATGCAGCTAATCGGCCGCGGCAGCACCCACAGACGACTGCGTCATGGCGCTTAACGCGAGATCCGTCGCGCTGGAATCGCTGCATTCACGCTTCCAAGGATCGATCCACTCGCTCCAACGCTGCAAATACGCTGAGTAGCCCTGATTCTGTTCGCGACGCTCGAGCAACCAGCGGTGAGCTTCCGCGACCAACTCCTGTTCCGCGTCACGGTCTAGTTCGCCCACTAGCACCATGCAGCGCAAGAAGACGAAGTAGGTGTCGAGCACGTCGCAGCGGCAGTAGTCACTGATTCGCTGCATTTGGCCCGTATCGTAAAGCTTCTGAACTTGATCACCCTTGGTGTCCATCTTGCCCGGTTTGCCCAACAGGTGGGCGGCGAGGTCCAGTCCCCCGCGGAACCAGACCGCATTGAAATTGGTGAGCAGTTCGTGCAGGTCCAAGTGCGCTCGTGTGTTGTACCGGTTGCGAGGATGGTTGTACCCAGGACCGTCGCTTCTGAACCAAGCCTTGAGAGAAATTCCGTAGCGAAAGGCCGCCAGTTCCATCAGTGGAAGGTCAAATCCGCGCCCGTTGAAGGTCACCCACTGAGGGTGCCCGTAGGCTTCCCACCCACGCCAGAAATGGTCGGTCATCACGTGGGGCCGAAAGTGCGGTTCGTCGAGCGAAACGATGTCGATCAGGCGAAATGATTTGTCGACCTTCGCGACAACGATCGCGGTGGGTATCTGAAACGAATGCGGGATGAAGTCCCGCCCGGTCTGCTCAAGCAACTCCTCTTGCATGGCGGAGATTGCCTCGCATGGCGCGAGGGCGCGGTCGGGGTACTTGACCGAAGCGATCGCTTCACCATCAGCAACACTTTCAACGTCGAAAATCAGATGAGCGACGGGATCCATGATCACCAAACCGATGGGTTGAAGAACCGATTCGATCCGGTCGCCGCCCCGGGTCGCGACACGTCCGCCGGATCGCCAACGCTATAGTGTAGCGACCCGGTCGCGACTCCCTTGATGCGACCCCTTTTTTTCCTCGTCCTGCGATGCCCATCGTGATCGATTGCTCCCGACTGCTCGACCGCTTCTTGCGTTACGTCCGTATCGGTACGACGGCGGATCCCGCATCGAAAACGTATCCGAGCAGCCCGGGGCAATGGGAGCTTGGCAAACAGTTGCTGGGCGAATTGCTCGCGATGGGCGCCGAAGATCCCCATCAAGATGCCCATGGTCTGGTATGGGCGACGATCCCCTCGACACACGGAGCCGTTTCTCCGGTCGTCGCGTTGATTGCCCATATGGATACATCGCCCGAGGCACCAGGGTCCGTCGTCAACCCACTCGTGTGGGACGCTTACCAGGGTGGCGACATTTTGCTGCCCAGTGGAAAGATCATCAGCGACACGAACTCACCGAGTTTGACATCGATGGTCGGCAAAACTTTGATTACCAGTGACGGGACCTCGCTGCTCGGGGGCGACGATAAAGCGGGTGTGGCGATCATCATGGAGGTTGCCGAGCACTTGATCGAGCGTCCCCATCTTCCGCACGGCCCCATCCGCATCCTCTTCACGTGCGACGAGGAAATTGGTCGCGGGACCGATCACATCGATTTGAACAAACTAGCGGCGATGGTCGGTTACACAATCGATGGTGGCAGTGCGGGGATGATCGATGTCGAAACATTTTCCGCCGACGCGATCCGACTTCGATTGGTCGGACACAACATTCATCCCGCCATCGCGAAGGGACAGATGATCAACGCGGTTCGAGCCGCGGCCGACTTCATTGGCTCGCTGCCGCGAGATTCACAGACACCGGAAACGACAAGCGGTCGCGATGGCTTCATTCACGTGCACGATGTGAGGGGTGGGGTTGGTAGCTGCGAGGTCAATTTGATCCTACGGTCGTTCGACGCCGCTGAACTGGATCGCTTCGCCGATCAGGTCACGATCGCGGCCGACGCGGCGCGGGCCAGGCATGCGGGTTTAAAAGTGGAGGTCGACCGCCGCCGCCAATATCGCAACTTGGCCGAGGGTTTGAAGCAGTTGCCCGATTCGGTTGGCCTAGCACGAGAGGCGTTTGACGCGATCGGTGCACCGCATCAATTGGCGATCGTCCGCGGTGGGACCGACGGATCGCAGTTGACCGAAAAGGGGTTGCCGACGCCCAACCTCTCCAGCGGCCAGCACAATATCCATAGCGTCCTCGAATTCGCCTGTTTGGATGAGATGGAATTGGCCGCGCGGCATCTGGTGGAACTGCTGCGGCTGTGGGGTGAGAAGCGGAGTTAGCGACCGGAGCGAAGTCCATTTCTGCCGAAATTGATTCGGGAAAAATTGTGGATCGTTGCTGCCGCTGATGGTCCAACGCTAATCCTTTTTCTGGCCAATGGTTGCGAATTGAAACCCACCCGCCGGAGGGTCGTCGCCCGTTTCGCAAGCGGTTACGCAACTCTCGGTTTGGCCACGAGTTACGCCGCAATCAGAATCGCGATTGACAGGTTCAAGGTAAGCGATAGACTTGCGGAATCGCTACATTTAGTGCTCTCAGTAGCAATGAACCACTACCGATAGTACGCTCAGAGGTCGAATGACCGATCGGTTTCTCCCGGAATCGACGTGAGTGAGCCTTGAGCGGCGGCGTCTAAGTGGTCAATCGGCGATAAACGTTTGTTCCTCATGCGATCCGAACCGAGTCGACCCCGTAGGCACCGCACGGAGTGCGGAGAAAGCACCAGCCGAGGGGGAGACGCATGGATGAAAACCCAGGAGTCTTTGTTGCTATGGCCACAGTTATCTCGCCGATGTCTGCTGACGGTTTGTCCGACGAATTGACCGAAGCTTCGCACTCCGCACCGCAAACGCAGCAAGGCGTGGAATACGCTCGCAGGCGATTCAGCGACGCCTCGCGGAAGGGGCGATCGGGATTGAAGGTTGGAGCGACGTTTTGTCCCGAGAGTGAGGAGAGCCCTTTCGAGACGGTTGATTGGGAGCTCCGCAGCGCGGCGATCAAGGACGAATCGGGCAAGGCGTTGTTTGAGCAAACCGACTGCGAGATCCCGGCCACGTGGTCACAACTAGCGGCCAATGTGGTGGTCAGCAAGTATTTCTACGGCGACCCTCGCAACAAGAACGAGCGCGAACGGAGCGTGCGACAACTGATCCATCGGGTCACGCGTACGATCGCCGACTGGGGATTGGAAGACGGCTATTTCGATACTGCTGAGGACGGCGAGCGATTCTATCGGGACCTGACGTGGCTCTGCTTGCACCAGCACGGCTCGTTCAACAGTCCGGTGTGGTTCAACGTCGGCTTGTACCACCAGTACGGTGTGACGGGTTCAAAGTGCAATTGGCATTGGGATCGCACGAGCGGAGAAGTCGCGCAACCCGAGAACCCCTACGAGTACCCGCAAGGTTCGGCGTGCTTCATCCAGAGTGTTGAGGACAACATGGAGGACATTATGCGTCTGGCCTGTGCCGAGGCGATGCTTTTCAGTTCGGTAGTGGCACCGGTACGGACCTTTCAACGATCCGCAGCCAGCGCGAGAAGCTATCCGGCGGCGGCACGCCCAGTGGCCCCTTGTCATTCATGAAGGTCTACGACTCGATCGCCGGCGTGATCAAGAGTGGGGGAAAGACCCGGCGTGCGGCGAAGATGCAGTCCTTGAAGGTCTGGCACCCTGACATTCTCGAGTTCATCGAATGCAAATGGAGTGAGGAGAAGAAGGCCCATGCCTTGATTCGCGAGGGGTACGAGTCGAACTTCAACGGTGAGGCCTACAGCAGCGTCTGTTTCCAGAATGCCAACCTTTCGGTCAGGTTGACCGATTCTTTCATGGAGACCGTTCGTGACGGAGGTCGTTGGAAGACCCGGTGGGTAAGCGATAAGGCATCTGGGAACGCACCGGACTACGATGCCCGCGAGTTGCTCTCGCGGATGGCCGAGTGCGCTTGGCACTGCGGTGATCCCGGCGTTCAGTACGACACGACGATCAACCGCTGGCACACATGCCCAAACACGGCGAGGATCAATGCGAGCAACCCGTGCAGCGAATACATGTTCATTGACGACACGGCCTGCAACCTGGCGTCGATCAATCTGATGAAGTTTGTTCGTCCCGATGGCACGTTTGACCACCAGCGTTACCGCGAAGCTTGTCGCGTCTACTTCATCGCGCAGGAGATCCTCGTTGATCATGCCAGTTACCCAACGAGCACGATCGCCGCGAACAGCCATCGATTCCGCCCGCTGGGGCTGGGTTACAGCAACCTGGGTAGCGTCATCATGACGGCTGGGTTGCCGTACGACAGCGATGCGGCGCGCGGCGTTTGCGGTGCGATCACGGCGATCATGCACGGCGCGGCTAACTACACGAGCGCCGAGTTGGCATCGGTCGTCGGTCCCTTCGACGGGTATGGTGACAACGAGGTGCCGATGCTCGGCGTGATGCAGATGCACCGCGATGCGGTCGAGAAAATCAGCGATGCCGGGCCTGCGGAGTTGAAAGATGCCGCGCGTCGTTTGTGGGATGGCGTACTCGAACTCGGGCACAAACACGGGTTCAGGAATGCCCAAGCGACCGTGCTTGCACCGACCGGAACAATTAGCTTCATGATGGATTGTGACACGACGGGTATCGAGCCCGACATCGCACTGGTCAAGTACAAACAACTGGCCGGTGGGGGAATGCTCAAAATCGTCAACCATACCGTTGCAGGCGGTTTGCGAAAGCTCGGCTACAGCCAACCTCAGATTGACGTGATCATCCAGTTCATCAACGAGAATGACACGATCGAAGGGGCGCCGGAGTTGGCCGATGAGCACCTGCCGGTGTTCGACTGCGCCTTCAAGCCCGCCAACGGTGTGCGGAGCATTGGGTGGCAGGCGCACGTGACCATGATGGCCGCGGCCCAACCCTTCTTGTCAGGTGCGATCAGCAAGACCGTCAACATGCCCACGGATGTCACGCCCAAGGACATTGCGGATGCGTATTTCTGGGGTTGGGAGTTGGGGCTCAAGGCGATCGCCATCTACCGGGATGGCTCGAAACAATCGCAACCGCTGAACACCAAGAAAGATGAGGCGGGTAAGGCGAGCGGTGAGTTTGCGGGCGATCATGCCGTAACGAAGACCGTTGAACGGATCGTCTACAAACCACGTCGCGAGCGACTAGAGGACACGCGTCAAAGCATCACTCACAAGTTCAGCATTGCCGGACACGAAGGGTACCTTTGCGTTGGCCTCTATCCCGACGGTCGCCCGGGCGAAATCTTCATCACCATGGCGAAGGAAGGAAGTACGATCGGCGGCATCATGGATAGTTTTGGCACATCGCTCTCGATCGCACTGCAGTACGGTGTTCCCTTGGAGGTACTTGTCAAGAAATTCAGCCACACTCGATTCGAGCCGATGGGACATACCACCAACAAGGACATCCGAATTGCCAAGAGCGTGGTCGACTACATCGCCCGCTGGCTGGGCCTAACCTTCCTTAAGGGGCATCCCGAGTTCGGCGCGCCGGTGGGGGCCGAAGAATCGATCGGCAATGGCGCCCTAATCTCCAGCACGGCCCACGAGCTCGCCGCTGCGGCGAGTCGACCGAGCCAATCGGCGGCCGTCACTCTGACTGGACCCACCGACCAATTCGCGCGGTTCCAAAGCGACGCGCCGAGTTGTGACAATTGTGGCAGCATCACGGTTCGAAATGGCAACTGCTACCTCTGCCACAATTGCGGCAATAGCATGGGTTGCAGTTGACCGTCGTTCTGTGCCGCGGGCGCTAATCAACCCGCGCAACCGCTTCGTTCGCAACCGAGCCCTTCGCACTCTTTCCTAAAGGGTAGATTCAGTCCTCGGTTGCGTTTCGCAATGACGAAAAGTGGGACAAAGTGAGGAACAACCTCCCCCATGAGCCCCAAACATGGGATAGCTTTTCGATGGGCTTCACTCAAACGTTGGTCGACGCATCAACGGGCCGATGAAGCGCGCCCAAGCCATTTCGCGATGCCCCTGCGAAGTGACGAAGGTCGAAAAGTAAACGGCAGTGCGGACCGTTCAGGCTTGAGCCCCAACCTGAACGGTCCGTGAGCCTAGTCTCGATTTCATCATTCGCATTTCGGTTCGAGACGACCCGAAGGTGAGAATGGTGCGTTCCTTCCTATCTCATCCGCTACTCGAGCGGGATTCCCCGGGGCCGAAATGAGCGAATTCCCGATCCCTGATTATCAGTGGGATTTCACTGAGGCGACGCAGCAGATCGCTAGAATCGTGCAGGATTGGGCCATGGGCGGTGAGCTCGGATCACCGAATTGGGATGACATTCAGGACTGCGTTTCGGTGAAATACGCGTCCCGCGTGATCGCACACACCAATCCGGCCTACCGAGCGTTTTTCTCACGCTACGAGGCAATCGATGGTGTAGGCTCCGAGGCATTCATCGATTCGACCACCGTGAGCGTCTCGCAGAAGACTGACGAGTTGCTTTTGGCGAGTAGCCAGAGCGTCGATGTCGAACACGTGGCACTTGGCCCCGACGGTGCCAGTTACCACGTGCGAACTCACAAGCGGTGGTTATCGCCTAATTCGAAACACCTCGCGATCCTCTGCGTCACTCGCGTGCTCAGTCGGATCGACGCCACGCTATCGCATCGTTCGGAACGATTGGCGTCACTTGCCCAGAACTTCCTGAAGCTTTCTCCGGAGGACCAGCGGCTCTGCCAAATGCTGGCGACGGGGATCACCAATCGCGAGATCGCCGAGGAACTTCGCTGCACAGCGCGCACGATCGAGAATCGACGCAATCGAATCTTGGACGTGTGCGGGCTTTCCAAGCCAATAGACATCGTCAAGATGGTGGTGCGGCTCTCCGAAAACGGCGTGATCTCCGAGGACTTTTGACGTCGGCCTAGCGGCCTATTGGTCGCCCCGCGAGTCGTATTCATCCATGGCGTCGTCGTAGCCACTACCGTCATCGTAGTCGTAGTTGTACTGGCGATTGGCGGGTCGGAATCCCGCCCAAGTATTGATCAAGGGAGCCAACTCGACAATCGCCGCATCGATCGCCTGATGAAACTCGGCCGGTGAGCGGGCGGCCTCCAAGCTGGGCGTTACAGTGGCCATCGCTTGGACGACGGCGGCCAATGCGGCGGGCATTCCAAAAGAACGATCCGGTATTTTTTCAAGCGTCTGACCGTAGGTGTCAAGCACTTTCGCCGCATCCTCCGCGTTGGCTCCCTCGACCCAGCGACCTTCGACCTCGGTCATCACCATTCCCTGACCAACGGGTGTGCCCACGAACGGCAGCACCGATCGAACGGTCATGCGGCCGTTGGGACCGCTTTCGACCTGAGCATCGGGGAACAAGAGAGAAGCCAACATTGGGCTGGTTTGGAATAGCTGGTGGAGCAACGCCGCGGTCGCTTCGTCAAGGGTCGCCAGGACCTCTTCGAGTGATCGCGACTGAAGGTTAGCAAGGGATGTGACCTCGTCGGAAGTGACCTCGTGTACCCACTGTGCCAATCGAATCATGGTCGCCGCTTGTTCCGATTCCAGTGCGGAGAAACGAGGGTGCGAGAACCACCAGCGCTGCCGCGATACAACGAGATTCGACCAATCCCTTGCGACGCTTCGTGCCGATTCCCAAGACGTGGGATCGATCTTTCGAATGGCGATCGAGTAGAGCTGACTCCATTTGGTTTGGTGGCTCGGCGGCAGGGTGTCGAAATAAACGCGCAGGTGTCCGGCGAGCGCGGCTGCACGCACCTGTTCCAGCGAATCGGACAACGGCGCGCCGCTGGGTGGTAGCACGTACTCCGGGGCCGAAGCGACCGGAACCCAATCAGCCGGTAATGGCGCCGCAGCCTCTTCCGCGATCGCTGACAAATCGGCGACCCTTTGGCGAATGTTGGCCTCCAGGGCAAGCTGGAGGTCCTGAGCCTGAATACGACTGTCGGCCCTCAGGTCGTCGAGGCTCACCGAGATCTGCTTCCCGCTGTTCAGACGCAGCAGCGCGCGGTTGTTCCAGACGCCAATTAGCTTCGCATCGACCGAAGACGTACCTCGAAGGCTGGTCCACTCTTCAGACCGAACGTCCACGATTGAGCTGACTTCAATCACCCCAACCAGCAAGATCGCAATGAGGAATCGCCACACGGTATCAACTCGTAGTAGGGACGTGATCGGGGCACCGAAATAGTCTATTCTAGGACCGGCGTCCCCGCCTACAACTTTTCTTCCAGAGGAAATTCACCTTGTCATCTGCGTTCGACCACACGTCCGATGATTCGGTTTCCATGGCGCTGGATGCTGAGGCACCGAATCGGCTTCGGCGGGCTCACTACAACTCCACGTTGATTGAGCGGATTGAAGTCCACGATGAATTGATTCGAATTCGTGTACAGCCCGATGCGGCGATCCCGCCATTTTCCCCGGGGCAGTACGTCGCACTTGGATTGGGCAATTGGGAACCGCGAATCGAGCCTTCACAGCCCGAAGATCTTCCCGAAAAGAAATGGAACAAGATCAGCCGACGAGCTTACTCGATCTCCTGCCCGATGATCGATCCGACCGATCCAGGCGGTCGTGATGGCGCGATGGCGAGCGAGCCAATTTCTCGTCTACTGCCCTGCGACCAACTCGACTACCTCGAGTTCTACATCACGCTTGTGCGTTTCAATGCGACCGATGACGGTCCGCCACCGGCGTTCACGCCTCGACTGTTTCTTTTGCGGCCTGGCGATCGTTTGGTGATGGAATCAAAAATTACTGGTAAGTACACGCTGGCGGGAATTGAGACCGATGACACCGTGTTGATGCTGGGTACCGGCACCGGGGAGGCACCCCACAACGCGATGGTCGCGAGTCTGCTCGCGAGGGGCCATCGCGGCAACGTAATCAACGTCACCACGGTTCGCAGCCGCGCCGATCTTGGCTACGCCAGCGAGCACCGGATCTTGATGGACCTGTTCCCTCAATACCGTTACTTGGCCTTCACGACTCGAGAACCCGAAAACCTTGAACCCACGCACCCGGGATACGTCGGCAAGCAGTATTTGCAGACGCTTTTCGCCAGCGGTGAGTTGGCGCGATTGGCAGACGATCCTCTCGATCCGGCTCGTACTCACGTGTTCCTCTGTGGAAACCCTGCGATGATCGGCTACGTTCCGCCGGGTGCGGAGCCGCCGGCGCAAGTCGGCATGTTGTCGTTGCTTAGGGCCGCAGGATTCATCCAGCCCGATGCGAGGCAATCTCCAACGCGTGGCCACATCCGATTCGAGAAGTATTGGTAGCACACCACCTCGCCCTTTCGCGTTCTCCCGAGTCTTGCCCCGATGCCACACGCACTTTCACGCCCCCTCTCATCGTTGATTTTGGTTTTGTGTGCTTCGATGGCGGCCCATGCCGAAGCCCCCAAATTTGCCGACCCCGAGTCGCTTCGGCTCTGGTCGGGCGAAGCTCCCTTGGCCAAGGGAGCCGAAGAAGGTGATGTCCCAACGCTGAGGCTCTATCGAGTCGAACGAACGGACCCGGTGCCCGCGGTCGTCATTTATCCCGGTGGTGGATACGGCGGATTAGCCATCGGCCATGAGGGCGAGGCCATCGCTCGGTGGTTCAATCGGATGGGTATCACCGCAGGAATCTGCATCTACCGTCACCGCAACTCCAAGGGTCCAGGCGAGGGTTACGGCCATCCCGTACCGATGCTCGATGCGCAGCGAGCGATCCGAATGATGAGAGCGAATGCGAACGGCTGGGGGATCAATGCGGGCAAGATCGGTGTGATCGGATTTTCGGCGGGTGGCCACCTTGCCAGTACGGTTTCGACGCGGTCGGACGGTGGATCACCCGACCACGACGACCCGATCGAGCGGTTTTCCTGCAGGCCGGACTACGCCATCCTCGGGTACCCGGTGATCGGTTTCGGCAAGCCCTACGGTCACGCCGGAAGTCAACGTAACTTGCTTGGCCCTGACGCCAACCCCGAGCTTGTCGAGTCGCTCTCCAATGAATCGGCGGTCAACGACCAAACCCCGCCCACGTTCCTTTTCCACACCGCTGAGGATCAAGTGGTGAAAGTCGAAAATAGTGTGCAGTACTTCTCGTCGCTGGTGCGTAGCGGGGTCCCCGCCGAGTTGCACGTGTTCGAAAAAGGGCGCCATGGCATTGGTCTGGCCGAGGGCCTTGCCGGAACCGACCAGTGGCCGGCGTTGTGCCAGCATTGGCTCAAGGCACGCGGCATCATCGATTGAAGGTTCAGCCTCGAAACAGGCCGTACTTGACGATGCAGAATATCGCCGCCACACCGTCTCTCCAACCAATCTTCTTGCCTTCATCGAACCATCGGTGACGATAGCGAATGGGGCGCTCATAAAATCGGAATTTGCGTCTGGCCCAGCGCGCGGTCAATTCGATCTCGATTCCGAATCGATTCTCTTTGAGGTCCGGTGCGATCGCCATCCATGCATCCCGCGTGGCCATCTTGTAGCAGGTCTCCACATCGCTCAATTTGAGACCGACCGCGATCCCTGCTAGCGTCGTTAGGAATCCATTGACAGCCTGGTGCCACCACGGCGACAGCTGTCGATCGTGGTGGCCGTATCGCGTTCCGTAAACGACATCGGCGTCACCCTCAACGATCGGTTGCAAGAGCCACCAGAAGTCTTCCGGGTCGTACTCCTGATCGGCATCCTGAATCACGATCACATCCCCACGAGCCTGCGGCAGGGCCGTTCGAATCGCCGCACCTTTCCCGCGATTGATGGCGTGTGTGATCACCTCGATATTTTCTCGATCGACCAATGACAGCAGGGCTTCGGAAGTCCCGTCGCGACTGCCATCGTCAACGAGAATCAACTGGGTCGGAATGCCCACTCGAATCACGCGATCGACGATTTTCTCCACCGTCGACTGCTCATTGAAAACTGGCACGATGACCGTTAATCGAAAGCGATCGGGCAACGAGAAAATGCCGAGTTTTCGGCAGACCGCCTCGCCAAGGTAACGATGACAGTTTTCGACATCGGGCCGCGTGTTGACGGCGGGTAACGGCGCCGGACCATCAACCACCGCCGGTTCGATCGATATCGAATTATCGGCATCGGGGCGCGACGGGTGGGCGCGATCGGAATCGGATCTCATCAGACGACTGTCGGGTCAACGGTGAGTGGGGCTGGTGAACGATAGAGTAAAAAAAAATTGCGAGAGGAAATGCCGTAGATCGCGTGCTGCGAGTTGATCAGACCAGCAAGTTTTTGGAAACCTTGCTTGACAAGATTTGGGTGCAACGGCACCATTCCGATCGTCGAGTTTGTCGGGCAGTTTGAGTTGGCTCTCGATGAACAAGACGAAGGCGGATCGTCCGATTTTCTTGGCTTCGTGAGCGGTCGGTGTGACGTCTTCCTTGTCTCTCGGGCGGGCGTTTGTATCGATCGCAAGCGGCTCCAGCGTTTCCTCGAAAAGGATTGCTTTGATGCGTCACACTCCAAACGTTCAGCGTTTCGGATACTCGCAGGAACCTCAAGCAACCCCGCCTCCTCAATCGCAACATGCGTGCCGCCTCTGGCACTCTTCCTAGGCGACCACCGGCCAAAGGATTTGACCGGTTCGCGACGCGTAGGGATCTCGCGTCGAATGTTCTCGGAGGCGGAACCGATGGATCGACTCGGCGAAGGCATCGCTTTTCGCGCACAAGGATCGTCCCTCCATTTTGAACAAACTCTTGGAGTTAGCATCGGCGAAGGCCTTTTCGGCACGCGTCCGGTGTTGGCTCGTGTGCGACCGCTCGGCAGGGCTGCTTAGCGTGTTGGCTTTGAAGAGGGCTCGATTTCGTTGCCGGTTTGGCGGGATGCCGAACCGGCGCGTTTTTCACTGGTGCATGGGCGTCTGCCCAGATCGTTGATGCTTCCCCGGTCGGCTTCGCCTCAGGAGACGTCATCCGATGACACGTCGTCAGTCGGAGCTTCAATCGGGGGTATCGAGATACGGGTCTTGCCCGATCTCACGCTGCATTTTCTTGCGTTCCTTTTCGTGGTGCAGCAAAACCATCCGGTCGCGAAAGTGCTTTCGTTCGACCTTCCTCTGAGCTTTGCGAAACCACGCGGCATAGCGCGCCAGTGAGCGACCAGGCGTACCGCCGATCGCACGGATTTTGTCAGCCTTGTTCGGCCCCAGTCCGTTCTTCAGAATCTCATCATCGAGCGAAAGGTATTGTCGGTAGGACCCACGGTCACCCTGGCGTCCACAGCGTCCAATGAGTTGACGATCGATTCTCGCCGCGTCGTGCAACTCCGTGCAGATCACGTGCATTCCGCCGAGTTGCTCGACGTCATCGGTCAATTTGATGTCGGTCCCGCGTCCCGCCATGTTGGTGGCGACGGTTACCTTCCCTCGCTCACCAGCGGCTGCAACGATCTCGGCTTCTTCGGCGACCTTGTTCGCGTTGAGTACGGCGTGCGGAATTTGGGCCTCATCGAGCAGTCGCGATATCACTTCACTTTTGTCGATCGATCGCGTCCCAATCAATACCGGGCGGCCCGAAGCGTGAAGCTCAACGACCTCAGCGACAATCCCGTGATACTTGTCCATTGCCGTCGCGTAGACGCCATCAGGAAGTCGAACACGACGCGGAGGTCGATTGGTGGGAACCCGGAGCACGGGGGTCCGATAGATTCGCTTGAGTTCTCGAGCGCTCGTGGCCGCCGTTCCGGTCATCCCCGCCAGGTGTTCGTAACGCAGGAACAAGTCCTGAACGGTGATCCGAGCCGCCTGTCCCGTGGGAACGCTGATTTCGATCTTTTCCTTCGCCTCGATCGCTTGGTGAATCCCATCCCGCCACTTTCTCCCCTCCGCGAGCCGACCCGTGAACTCATCCACGATCACGATCTCATGTCCCCCTTTGTCGCTCGGCCGGACGACGTATTGGCGATTGAGCACAAACTCAACGTGAACCTTGATTCCGCGCTCGATGAACTCGTAGAGATCGACCAAGCCCATCGTCCGAACGAGATCGGGCTTGGGTAACGCCCGCACCTTTTGCCGGCCTCGCGACGTCAACTCGTACCGTTTCGTGTCGTCATCGATGTAATAGTGCTCCTCCTTGTTGAACTCCGGAGCCATCTCGGCACTCCATCGATACGTCTGCACAATTTGATCCCTGACCGTGTCCTCAATCGAACCGATGATCAGTGGCGTCCTCGCCTCATCGATCAGGATGCTGTCGGCCTCATCGACCAAGCAAAAGTGGAGACCGCGCATCACGACCGCATCACCACCCTGCCCGAACCCCCCGCCGCCGTCCCCGAGCATCTCGGTTTGCAATCGGTTTTGGGCACGCATCAAAAGCCGATCGCGAAGAAAATCAAATCCGAACTCTTTGGCTGTGCCATACGTGATCGCGGCCGCGTACGCGGTTCGACGCTGCCCCTGATCGTCGGGTGTTTGGATCACGCCCACCGTGGTCCCTAGCACTTCAAACAGGGGCCGCATCCAATCGGCATCCCGTTTGGCCAAGTAATCATTGACCGTCGCAAGGTGCGCGCCCTTGCCGACCAACGAATGCAGGTACAGCGGCAAAGTGGCCGTCAGCGTCTTGCCCTCGCCGGTCTGCATCTCCGCGACATATCCCTCGTAAAGCGCGATGCCTCCGATCATCTGAACGTCGTAGTGCCGCATCGATAGTGTTCGCCGCCCCGCCTCGCGAATCAGCGCGTATGCCTCAGGAATCAACGACGACAGTTTCTCACCGGCCATGGCCCGATAGCGAATCGCCAAACTTCGCTTTCTCAGCGCGTCGGCTGGTTCGGCCATCAACTCAGGTTCCAGCGCATTGATTTGCCCAAGCAGTCGCCGCCAACGCCGAATTCTGGGCGAGTACCCACGGAGGTGCGCCTGTCCGACCGCAGCGGTGCTATCGCTTCTTCGCTGCGATGGGGCCGTCTGCGATTCCGCCGACGCAGCCGTTGCGGGAGTGTGCGGATGGGGTACCGACGACATATCAAACCATTTCTGGGCAGGGATTCGGACAATCTTTCATGTTAGCGAATTGTCGGTTCGGCGAGACCTCGAAAACGTCTGGTCCAGGCACGAAGATGGGCAGTTTGGGCTGAGTCTCAGCCCCCTAATGATGGTTCTGGATGCAACGAAGAAAAGTGTCGATCGTCATGTTCAGGTCGTAGCAGTATTCCCGGACCTTTAAGGACCTATCATGAAGATTTACCTGCGTGGGTTGACGATGACGGCGGTATTGCTGTCGACCACCGCGACTCTGAGCGCCGCGCCACAGTACGACGATTACTACGGTGGATACGTCGGCGACGACTCAGCTTCGGAAGATCGATCGCACCAAGAGAATGGCCGCGTTATCCAAGTATCCGCTTCGGCGCGCGTCGGCGACGAACCTTCATCGGGATTTGCGATTCCCGCCTCCAGCTATTCGCAACAGGCCGGCGGGGAGGTTACTTTCCCAACCCACGAGATCTCCAGTTATCCGCAGATGTCTGCCGGCGACTTGAGCATGGGCGCTGTGGGCCATTCGTACAGCCCTTCGACCCCGTGCGATGCGAATTTTGGGAAAATGTCGAAACTCGTGTGCGGAAAAAGCCCTGACGTTTGGTTGCAGGCCGAGACACTGCTCTGGTTTCCGCAGTCTCGCCGGACGCCACCCTTGGTGGCTGTCGCACCCGCAGGCGATGTGCCCTTCCTACCCGGCGCCACGGTCGTGGCTGATGAGTTTGGCAACAACCTGACCCCCGGGTTCCGTGGCGACATCGGACGGTACTTCGCCAATGGTGCCTTCGGTATAGGTGGGCGATTCTGGATCATCGCCGAGGACGATGACGCGTTTGCCCTCAGCGGCAATGGCAGCGATCAGTCGATCGGCAGGCCCTTTTTCAACACCAGCGCCCTGTTCCAAGGCGAGGACGGCGTTTTCGTTGGTTTCGATGACGGCTTTTCAGGATTTGAGGGGTCGGTCAGCGGTGAAGCTTCACTGAACATTCTGGCGGCGGAAGCCTACGGACGTCTCAACCTCGGCAGCGGTCGGGCGGCCCACGTCGACCTGATTGGCGGCTACTCCTTCTTCCGCATCGACGACGATCTCGCGATCCGAAGCACGACCATCGGTCCCCTTCCTGGCCCAGGCAATATCACCAGCTTCAGCGACTCGTTCAGCGCTCGCAACGAATTTCATGGTGGCCAGATCGGCGCCGAAACGACGCTTCGCCGAGGTCGCTGGGTAGCTCGCTCGCTGAGCAAAGTCCATTTGGGCAACATGAATCAAAGGGTCGCGATTAGCGGCCAATCGAGCGAGGCCATCGTTGGGGTCCCAGGCGTCGTGAACTACGACCAAGGACTTCTCAGCGGTGGGAACTCGGGCGTTTACGAGAGAGATGCGTTCGCGTTCGCCCCAGAAATGAACCTCAAGCTCGGGTACCAGTTCCGCGACCACGTCACATTCTCGGTCGGCTATAGTTTCATCTACTGGAACCACGTCGCCCTGGCGGGTCAACAAATCGACCGCAACATCGAATTTGACGGAACCCTTCCTGCCGGCGGCAACGCCCCGAACTTCCGGTCGATTAACGACGGTGGGTTCTGGGTACAGGGCCTCGATCTCGGAATGACGATCGAGTTTTGAGCGATCGTTGCTTCCGCGGCACTGCTTGCCGGGAATCATCACTGCCGCGGAGCTGATCAAATGCTAAGCGTGGGCCGTCACGGTTCACGCTTTTTTTCGTTTCTCCCCCTCACGCATTGCTGATATGAACTCGATCATTCTTGGCCTCTGGCCACTCGCGGGGATCACGTCCACACCGCCGCTCGAGTCCGAGGCGATTCAAACAATCCTCGCCGCCATCGAATCCGGTGTCGAGCGTTTCGACACCGCGTACAGCTATGGTTACGAGGGCGAGAGCGACCGGTTGTTGCGAAGCGCGTTTGAAGAACTTCCCCTGGAGACTCGTGCCCCACTGCAGATCATCGGTAAAGTTGGACAACGCTGGACCGAGGATCGACGAAGGATCATCGACTGCCGCCCGGCGCAGTTGGTGGCTGACGCCGAGGCGTCGCTCAAACGGTTGGGACGAGAGCGATTCGACCTGCTAATGCTTCACGCGGTCGATGCCAAGGTTGACCTGGGGCGCTCCGCCGCCGCGATTGCCACGCTTCGCGAGCGAGGCCTGGCAATCCGCACCGGCATTTCCAACGCGAACATCGAGGAGATCGATCGCTTCGCAGAGGCTTGTCCATGTGATGCGATACAGTGCCCGTTGAACCTGATTCAACCACAGACTCTGGTGCCACTGATCGAGCACGCCGACCACAAACGGATCGAAGTCTATTGCTATTGGACTTTGATGAAAGGGATTCTGGCGGGCCAGATCGCTCGCGACCACATCTTTGGTCAAGGAGATAGCCGCCCGAACTACGACGTTTACCAGGGAGAGCAGCGGCGAAGGGCCCACGACGTGGTCGATCGACTTGCCGAAATGGCCATCCGCCTCGAAACGACGGTCGCCAGACTCTCGATCGGATGGGTGCTGTCTCAGCGGGGTGTGTCAGCAGCGATCGTGGGGGCCAAGTCTCCCAATCAGATTCGCGAGACCGCCGATGCCAAACCGTTAGCGGCCGATGTCTTGGCCGAAATCGACGGCATCCTTGGCGGTAGCCCCGATCGCGTCCGGTAATGCCGACGCGAACGCGCGCCGATGAGTGTGTTCCGGCTAGCGATCGTCGGGCCACGCCGCCCACGGCGAAAGGTCTACCAGTTCAGCGTCGCGCCCACATAGGCACCGTGGAGCATGACGGCGTCATTGGCCACTCCACGGGCCGACAGCCCCGAGAAAGAAAAGTACTCATGTGACAACGCCCCGACGGAGGTCGCGACGCCTGACGCCGCGAGCCAACGGTATCCGGTATCGATGGTCAAAAGTTGATTGACGCGGTAGCCAAAGCCAAGATCGACCTCGCCGAGACCCGCTAGCACCACGTCTCGATCACGAGCGGAGATGACGTCCGTAGGTCGCCCTGTGACATAGGCGATATCGCCGCCGCCCGAGGCAAAGTGTTGCTGCACGGATACGTCGTTCGCATAAACCCCCCATTTCCCTCCGAACTGTGCGTTCAACCGGCAACCGAGGCAATAGATCAATCGGCCGCCGAACTGGTATCCGAACAGGTCGTTGGCCACGCGCGAATTGAAAAAGACGTCGTCGGGATCATCGTAACCGTCGGGCAAATCCGTCGATGCGAATTCAAATGCGTCCTTGAACTGAAACCATCGGAACCCGTGCGTGGTAATCACTTGGGCGCAACCGCAGCCGCAGCGTGCCAAGGGGCCGCACGCACCGCCAAATCCATGACAGCCACCGCCGCACAGCGCTCGCTTGAATCGAAGGAGCGGTCCCACGCCCAAATCGGATCCACACAGCGGGGCGATTCGTCTGGCGCCCATCGTCCCAAAACAAGCAAGATTCAGCTCCAGACCATAAAAGCTGACATCCCGACGGATGCGGTGCGCCGCGGCATCATCGTAGATTCCGTAAACGGATTCAGGACCACTTCCGCGATCGATCGCGAGATTATTCCAGTGTGGCATCGACGCGTAGTGATCGCCGACCATCGGCGCCACGCGGATCGCTTCCTCCCCTTGAGGATCAAAATGGAGGTAGCCGACGGACAGCCCGTAGTTGCCGCAGTGGAGATATCGCCCAACAAATACGTCAAAGCCAAGTGAAGGCCCCGGTTCAACCATCCCCGTGGTCAGGACGGTCGATGAAGGCATTCCGTCTCGAAGCAACAATCGTTCGTTGGTATCGTCTGACAGGTTCCAAAACAGCAGATGCGCGCCGCCAAACCAGGGGTAAAGAGGTAAACGGGCGGGCGCTGCGTCGAACCCGTTGTGGATCGCCTCACCGATGCTTGGACCGCAGGCAAGCGGATCGTCGCCAGCGATCGCGTCGGAAAAACCAGGAACAACTGGGAAACCCCTACGCAGACCGATCTCGTCACCGAGCACGCTGTAGGGAGCTCCCAAATCGGTCGGTTCAGTACGACCGTAGTCGGCTGAAGGCGCGGGAAGAAGTTCTCGCGGACCGTCCGAACTGCCGGTGGTTACCGCCAACACCCTCCCGCCGCCAAGCAAAGAAGCTGCGTACCTGCTGGAATGCGTCGCCTGAGGCGGACGTGGCGGCAACACAGTCACCCCAGCCGGCTCCGATTGCCTCACATTGAATCGGCTCCATTTGCTAGGCGAAACGTAGGTTCCGTCGGCATCTTGTCCATATTCGGCCGAGGCGATGCCTCCCAACACGATCCCAACCATCGCCGCAATGCGACCGACCCATTCCATTCTCACGTCTCAGCTCCTTGAAACCGCCAGGTCGCCTGCATCGACCCGACTCGCCAGCGCCAAGACGCACTGCCTTGGGTGGATTCGGCATCCTTGCCTATCTGGCGAATTGATCGTCACGGTCGGCACGTCGGGTTGCCGCGAACCGCAGCGTTAACGGCAGATCGTTGTCGGGCCGCTGGCGCAGCACGCACGTTGCGCACGACCGGAACAAACGATTCCTGGACGACCCGATCCTACGATCGAAATTATCGCTCGCGAACATTCGCTGTCACGAGCGCTGTCGCCCGCGAAGCCGAACCCTCGCGCGTCTGAACGGTCAACTCGCTCGACATCGAACCGACTGCATCGCCGGTTGGTCGCAGCACGACCATCAAGATGTGCGTCGGTTTGGGCTGCGTGCTCGCCTCGAAGACGATATCCCAGCCCGGACAGGTGATTGATTCGATGACAAAAGGATCCTTTCCGCGAACGACCAATCGCTTCTCCACCTCCTCGCCAGGCTTGACCGTCCCGATCGCAATGGATTGTGGCGAGATCGACAAGTCCGCTTCGAGATCTCCCGAGACGCGAAGCGGCACACGTGGCATCGCGCGATCGTTGGTGACCACGATCAGTTCGTCTTGGAAGTAACCGACAGGAGCGGTTGGGGCGATCTTGACCAGCAACTCGTAACTCACACGCTGTGACCCCCGACTTTCTAACGAGACATCGATCGTCATCCAGGGTTGGTTACTGATCACGTCCAAAATTGCCCATTCGTCACGACCGGCGTACAGCACCTTGACGCTTTTCTCAAGCGGCTCGCCATGAGCAACCTTGCCGAACTCGACCGCGCCGGGATGAAACACCATGTCCTGACGAATGTATCCATCAACCCGCAAACGGACTTCGCTGTAGAAGGGCTGGTCCAGAACCACGGTAATCGTCGCGCCTCGCTTGCCGCGGAAAGTGTCGGTGTTGAAGCGCGCGACGATTGCGCCGGCTTGTCCCGGTTCGATGTACGGTGTCTCCACGATCGGCGTCGTGCATCCACAGCTCGTGCGGACCGTTTGAATATGAAGCCTGCGTCCAGTCGTGTTGTGGATCGGGAATCGAAACTCAGTCTTCGCGGCGACGGCGACGGCTCCAAAATCGTGCTTCTTGACTGGAAAGACGCTGTCTGACCAATCCGCCAACGCGGACGATGTGAACACGAAGCCGACGAGGATCAACGAAGCGGTCAGGAAGCGGAACATGGTGCTGCTCACAGGAATGCATGGCTCGTGTCGGCTAACCGTTCACCGCGAACGAGCCACATGGAATTGGGGGATGCCGAGTGCCGCCAACTTGCCGACCGTCGATGCCTCACCCCCAGCGCGCGGATGCGGCGCAAGGAAACGAGCGGGGCGTCTGGTCGCGATGCCCTATATCAAAGGATAGCGGTTGTCAAGAATTGAACAACCGATCCCTCAAAAATAGCACATTCTTCTGACCATGGCGGCTTGGCGTTTGGTCTCTGCAGGAAAATTGCACAGTGCAAATTGGGTGCCTAAGCGCAAATTGAGCGCCAAAGCGAACCTGTATCGCCGATCCGAGACTCTTGCCATATACTCCTTCGCATCCTTAGCAAAGAGTGACTCCCACACCACGATCCCTCCCTCGACCGCCGGTTCCCCATGGGTCTTCAAGTCTCGATCAATGGACAGTTGGTAGACCAGCAGGACGCCAAAATCAGCGTCTTCGATCACGGCCTGCTCTACGGCGACGGCGTGTTCGAAGGGATCCGCTGCTACAGTGGCCGTGTGTTCAAGCTGCAGGAACACCTGGATCGGCTTTACCAATCGGCCCGCGCGATCGGCTTGACGATCCCGATCGAACCCTCCGAGCTGGGAGAGGAAATTTACCGAACGCTTCGTGCCAACTCGATGCGAGACGGGTACATCCGCTTGGTCGTCACGCGCGGCGCCGGAACTCTCGGGCTCGATCCGAACCGGTGTTCAAACCCACAGGTGATCATCATCGCCGATCACATTGCGCTGTATCCCGAGGCCTATTACAGCGAAGGGATGGAAATCGTGACGGCCGCCACGATGCGGAACCATCCGGCGGCGCTGAGCCCCCGGGTCAAGTCACTGAATTACCTCAACAATATCCTGGCCAAGATGGAAGGATTGCGAGCGGGATGCGTCGAAGCGTTGATGCTCAATCACAAGGGCGAAGTGGCGGAATGCACGGGTGACAACATCTTCATTGTGCAGCGCGGTAGGCTTTTGACCCCGCCAACCGATGCGGGCATCCTCGAGGGCATCACCCGAAACACCGTGCTCGAAATCGCCGAGGCCCAATCGATCGCATTTTCCGAGAAGACCCTCCTTCGTCACGACGTGTACGTCGCCGACGAATGTT
>JBGTCJ010000623.1:0-9322 GCA_041748895.1 Pirellulaceae bacterium | reverse complement strand
GGATTGCCTCTGGAATTGGAGCCCGTCGGAGTTGAAGACGGCTACTGGGAAGCACTGGACCTGCTGGTGATTCCCGCTGGGGTGAGCGCCAAGCGACTGCGTCCGACCGAACTGGCCGAAGAGACCGCTGCGGTGGGCGATTCGGTGTGGCTGGCAACGGCGGTCTTTGGGGGAGCGCCGGCGAGTCAATCCACCCATCCCGCAAAGATCGTCTCTGTTGCGGAGGATGGGGAGCTTCAGTACGCCTTTAGCAACGAACGCCTGGTTCTCAAGGCGGCCGACGGTGGACCGCTTCTCAACCAACGCGGTGAAGTGATCGGAATGCACTTGGAACGCACCGAGGGGAGCGGTCCAACGGGAAGGGGCGTGGCGGTCGATCGTTTGCGGGCGGCTCTGGATCGGCTTCTGAAGTGAATGGCGTCGGGCAGTCGCTGCGAGCTGAGACCTTGGGCATGCCCCTGTGCCGAACGGTGTAACCGCTCGCGACAATCCCTCACCCCGCCCCGCCCGCTCCCGAAGGAGAGGGCGGGGGGGACACGTCGACTGCGTCGCTCGTTCCTTGACGGGTTTAGGGGGCGGCGACAACCGGACGCCGCGCCGTACCGAACCGTGTTCGAGGCGATGTCGATGGGGCAGCTGCCGGTGAGTCCACGCGGATCACTCGGGTCCCTCGCACCTCTTGGCCAAACGTATCGGTCGACTTGATCTCGACCAGGTGGGTACCCGGGGCCAGGCGGTCAGGCAACATGCCACGGTACATGTGAGGTGTCAGGTGCGGTCGGGGTAGGTCTCGAAATTCACGCTCAGCAATGGCGGTTTCTCGCTCTCGAACGCTGACAAAAGCAGGATCTTCGGTAAGAACCTGTTCCATCGGCCTCCAGGATCCCTCGGATCCCACTCGGAGCCACGCTTCGCTTTTTTCCGACGCGGCGAAGATGTTGGCAAGGATAACCGTGGTCAGCGAATCCGACGGTTCGATCGACTCCGGAGCGTAAATATTCATTTGCGTTTCCGCCGGCTTTCCTGCGGCGCGAAATTGCAGCGCATACTTGTCGCCTCGAAACTCCATGATCGAGTAGCCATTGGGTGCCCCATCGCTCATCGTCGCGTGAGGGATCCCCCGCTCGTCGGTCTGTCCCGCCCACCAGCTGCCGCAGACGGTTACGTTGACCACATGGTGGTGCCGCTGCGGTCCTTGCCATCCGTCCTCTTCACCGATGAATCGGTGTTCCATGTAGTGGGTGTGCGCGGAGAGGGAAACCGTTGCCGGACGTTTCTCGATCAGCCGATAGAGGTCTTGGCGGTCCTCCACGTCGGTGAGTGGAATGTGCATCATCAGCACGACCAACTGATTTGGGTCGATCAGTTCCAAGTCATTGCGGATGAATTCCATCTGTCTGGCCCCTAGCCCACCGTGGTAACGCGCCCTTTGCCCGTCGGTGGCGGCGACCCAGGTCACATCGTCGAGCACCAAAAAGTGGGTGGGTCCATAATCGAACGAGTAATAGCTCGGCCCGTAGATTCGTTCGAACGTTTCGTCGCTCAGGCGGTCATTGGCAGCGTCATAGTTGATATCGTGGTTTCCGAGCACGTTGTACCAAGGGATTCCGATCAGCGCGATCGCTTGATTGAGCGGTTCCATGACGGAAAGGTCATCGAACACGATATCGCCCAGAGTGACGCCAAATGCGGCGCCATGGGCCTCGTTGGCAATCACCTGCTCGATCACGTCGTGGGTAATGTATTCGACTTCCTTCAGATTCCGCGGCTGCGTATCACCAAACAGGATCGCCTTGAACGAATCGGGTTCATCCTGTTGAACCAGCGGAAAATCGATCGATTCGGGCAATGGCCCGGTCGGCGAGACTCCTGCAAATCGGAAGTCGGCGGGTGATCCGGCCGGTTTGTGAATGTAGTAAAATTGCGGCAGATTGGCCTCGTTGACCGGCGTCATCCAACCTCGCGGCTTGATGACGAAAACGATGCTGTCGTCTGAGATTTTGAGCGTGTAACGGCCCTCGGCATCGGTCTGAGTGATCACGCGACCGTTGCTGACCTTGATATTCGCGATTCCTGGCTCGTCGGCATCACGAATCGAGTTGCCGTTGAGGTCGTGGAAGACGATACCACGAGCCTCAATCACTTCGTGTTCGGGTTGATCGTGCCCATGATAGGCATCGTGTCCCTCGTGGCCTTCGTGACCCACCGCTGCGGGTTGGGTCAGCAACGCCGCGGCAAAGATCGACGCGACGAAGAACTGTCCATGGATGACTTTCATTAAATTGATTTCCTCTCAAGAGCGTAACCGCGGGAGCATGCAAATCGGATCCAAGACGGACGGGGCACCAGCCCCAATCCCAGCCCCCAAGCGGCAGCAACGTAATTGAAGATCTCGAGCCATCCTAGCGCCGGGACGTTAGCGTTTGTTGAAGATTGGTAGAAAGCGACCGACGGCGAACCCGGGGGGAGACCTTCCCGCCAAGAGTCATCCGAACCAGGACCGCATGACCTCACCGTGGACATCGGTCAGCCGAAACTGGCGTCCCTGATACTTGTAGGTCAGCCGAGTGTGATCAATTCCAAGCGAATGAAGGATTGTGGCTTGCAGGTCGTGCACATGAACGGGTGAGTCGACGATGTTGTAACCGAATTCGTCGGTCTCGCCGAAAACGCGACCGCCACCGATGCCACCGCCGGCCAACCAGATGGTGAAGCAGCGCGGATGGTGATCGCGGCCGAAACTTTCCGGCGACAGCTTGCCCTGGCAATAGTTGGTGCGTCCAAACTCCCCGCCCCAGATCACCAACGTGTCCTTGAGCATTCCACGTTGCTTGAGATCCTGAACCAAGGCCGCGCTGGGTTGGTCGGTTTGCTGGCACTTGAGTGGAATGTTTTTGGGAAGCCCGCCGTGGTGATCCCAGTCTTGGTGAAACAGTTGGATGAACCGCACCCCGCGCTCGGCCATCCGCCGCGCGAGGATGCAATTGGCAGCGAAGGAACCGGGCTGGTTTGCATCGGGACCGTAGAGGTCAAGAATCGACTGCGGTTCGTCGGACAGGTCCGTCGCCTCGGGTATCGATGCCTGCATTCGATACGCCATCTCGTGCTGGGCGATGCGAGATTCGATCAGCGCGTCGTCGCCACGGGCGAGCTGGATCTCGTGCAGCTTGCGGAGCATTCGCAGCTGATCGCCACGAGCGACGACATCGACTCCCGCGGGGTTGTGAAGGTAAAGCACCAAGTCACTGTCACCTCGGAAGCGGACGGCTTGATGGCGCGAGGGAAGAAACCCGTTACCCCAGTATCGCGAAACGAGTGGTTGTCCGCCTTGGCCCTTGGTAACCATCACCACGTAGGCCGGTAGATTCTCATTCTCACTTCCCAAACCGTAATCGATCCAAGCTCCCATGCTCGGGCGCCCCGGAAACGGCGAACCTGTCTGCAGGAAGGTGACGCCAGGGCCATGATTGATCGCCTCGGTATGCAGCGAGCGAACGATGCAGAGATCGTCGGCGATCTTCGCCGTGTGTGGCATCAATTCACTGAACCACGCCCCGGCCTCACCATGCTGTGAAAACCGAAATGGCGAACCGGCGAGCGGAAGGCTCGCCTGATTCCCACTCATGCCGGTCAGCCTCTGGCCTCCACGCACCGAGTCCGGCAACTCGGTTCCGTGCAACTTTTGAAGCAACGGTTTGTGATCGAACAAATCGAGCTGTGACGGTGCACCCGACTGAAACAGGTAAATCACTCGCTTGGCGGTCGGGGCAAAATGAGGGGACGCCAACCAGCCTGCAGTTGCCGCGCTCGCTTGCTGCGACACCATCCCCGCTCGCCCCAAGAGGTCGACCAGGGCGAGTGATCCAAAGCCAAGCCCGAATCGCTCCAAAAAGTCACGGCGTCGGTAGATGCGCATCGGATTCACCTCTTGGTCACGCTCTCATCGAAATTGAGCATGGCGAGTGCGACCGACGCCGTCGCCGCGATCAGGGCTTGGTTGAGCGACGCGTCGACCTCGTACTCACCCACACCAAGCCAAAGGGTAGCCTGGTCAACGTGCGTCTCGAACCGTTGCCGCTGCGTCGTGTGCAAATCGTGAAGCAAGGCCAGTTCCTCTTCGGTCGGTTGCCGACTCGTCAGCCTACGGAACAGGTCTCGATGAATAGCGATCGGATCGTCGCCGTGTGTTTTCACCAAACGCTCGGCAACGCCCCGAGCCGCTTCAACGAATTGCGGGCTGTTCAACATGACGAGCGACTGCAGAGGTGTCGCCGTCGCTTCGCGCTTCATTCGGCAAACGTCCCGAAGTGACGCGTCGAGCGTCGTTAGCGCCGGCGCGGGGCCGGTGCGATTCCAGTATGTGTAGAGACTTCGGCGATGCAAGCCTCGACCCGTGTCCGGCTTGACGGGTTTGAACGAATGGGCAACCTCATAAGGCTTGGCGGGCTCGCCGCCCAGCGTCTCGCACAGTAGCCCACCGACCAGGAGAGCTTGGTCGCGGAGCATTTCGGCGGCCAAACGATACCGCGGGGCACGCCCGAGGTACACATTGTCCACATCGTGCGGGTGCTCCGGGCCAATCGATTGGCGATAGGTCGCGGAGTTCACGAGCATTCGCATCAGTCGCTTGATGTCCCAGCGGTGATGAGAGAACTCGACAGCCAACCAATCGAGTAGATCGGGGTGCGAGGGAGGACTTCCTTGACTTCCGAAGTCCTCGGGGGTGGCCACCAAGCCGCGGCCAAAAACGGTTTGCCAAAGGCGGTTCACCGCGACGCGTGACACGAGTGGGTGGTCATGGCGAGTCATCCAGCGGGCCAACGTCAAGCGATCGGGCGGCTCGGATGGATCGAGCGGAGGGAGCACGGCAGGCGTATCCCGATCGACCGGATCGGCCGGAGCATCGTACGCGCCTCGTCGGAGCAAATACGTTTGGCGAGCTTCGGGAAGTTCGCGCATCACCATGATTTCGGCCACCTCCTCCTCGAGCTCCGCGAGCGAGCGACGAGCAGCCAATAGACTCTGCTGCTGGTCGGTGATCGCCGGAACCTGAGTGGTGAGGTAGTGATCGATCAGGCCATCCACGTCTCGGCCCACCAAAATGGGATCAGACGCAGCTGATAACCGCCGGGTGATCGCGGTTTGGATCGACCCCGGCCGGAAAAGCTCGGCAATCTCGTGATCGCTAAGGCGACGATTCCAGAGCGAGAATTCGTCGACAACACCGCCGGTCAGGCCGCGATCGCGAAAGCGTGCCCCGATCATGATCTGATCGCCGCCGCCACCGGTGATATCCTTGGTCAAGCCGTCGCGGACGACGTCGACGGTCTTGCCCCGACCGTCGACATGAATCGCCAGCCCGCTGGCGCGGCTCGAACCATCCCAGCTCATCGCCACGTGAACCCAACGGCCAAGCGGCAGGGGATCGTGGTCGCGAACGCTGACAGCGTTTCCGGGCCAAAAGTGGATCAAGGATGCTTGTAAGTGCCCGTCAACAATTAGCAGTTCGTAGCCGCGGCTGGCAGCATCGGTCCACGCTCGCGATCGATGGAATACCACGGCGCGATCCTTCCGATCGGCCACCCGAAGCCACAGCGAAACCGTGAATGGCTCCCAACGATGAAAGTTTCCGCCATCGAGCGTCACACCATCGTCACCATTGAGCTCGATGGCCATCGCATTGTAGCCATCCACCAAGACTGTCCCTTTCGGCGGATCGGCATCAAAGCCATAGTGGCTGATCTGCCCGCGAGTCACGGGGGAATGGGTCATCGACTGGGTATGGGAGGGTGCTGTATTTGCCGCCTGTCGGGAAAGCCAGTCTCCGAAATCACGGGAGTGGTGGGATCGAAGCTCTTGCAACCGTTGATCCGCGCCGTCGACCTCGAGTCGCAGCGCCTCGAGTCGCTCGCGCTGCGATTCCGTGGGAAGTGGAAGCGCAGGCGTGGGGCATGCATCGGTAAAGAACGAATACAGACCGGCCTCGTCGATATTGTCGAAGAAACTCGAAAACGAATAGTACTCGCGCTGCGTCAGTGGGTCGTACTTGTGATCGTGGCAACGACAGCATTCCATCGTCAGCGCCAGCAGCGCAGTGGCGGCGGTTTGGGCGCGGTCGGCAACATACTCAGTACGAAACTCCTCGGGAACGCTACCACCCTCACACTCCTGCGGGTGGAGGCGATTGAACGTCGTGGCAACGACTTCGCGTGTGCTTGCATCAGGAAGCAGGTCGCCGGCGATTTGTTCGATGATGAATCGGTCGTAGCCTATGCCTCGATTGAATGCGTCGATTACCCAGTCACGGTAGGGCCACACACGCCGATCACGATCGACCTGCATTCCGTAGCTGTCGCTGTAGCGGGCGACGTCGAGCCAGTCGGCCGTCATCCGCTCGCCGAAACGCGGCGAGGCAAGCAGTCGGTCGACCCACCGCCCATAAGCCATCGGGCGCTCGTCGGCGAGAAATTCATCGATTTCCTCAGGTGCTGGCGGCAACCCCGTGAGGTCAAACGTCACGCGACGAATCAGCGTCTCTGGGGAAGCCTCGTGTTGTCGGTTCAAGTTTCGCGGGGACAGGTGGTGATCGATGAATCGATCGATCGGATTCATTGGCGGGGCGCCGCCGGAATGCGGCGTTTCGGGAACGCTGGGCCTACGGGGAACCGCGAACGACCAATGCGATTCATACTCGCCGCCTTGGTCGATCCACTGCCGCAGGAGGGACTTCTGCCGGTCGGTCAGTTGTCTGCCACTGTGCGCCGGCGGCATGACCACATCGGGATCATCGGATTCGACACGCAAGATCAGATCACTGTCGCCCGCGCTGCCAGCGATGATCGCTGTCGCGCCGGCTACGGGAGGCTGGTCAAGCCTCAAGTTGGCCTCGCGATTCTCAGCGTCGGGGCCATGACAGAAGAAGCAGTTCTCCGACAAAATCGGGCGAATGTCGTGGTTGAACGAAACCAGTGTGGGTTCCGAAGCACCGATTTGGGGAGCCTGGAAAAGCCATGGGGCGATCGCGGCGGCGATCAGCATCGACCTGCGGTAACGGCAGGCCATCGACCGCGAGGGGCCTCCGACGGTAGGGCAAAAACGATCCACGGCGTTCGATCGCTGGCGTAGGTGGGATGAGCGAAGGGAATGAGTTGTCGCGAAGCGACACTCGAGCCCTCACCATGACTGAGTTTACCCCATCATACCTTAGATGCCCTGATGATACCTCAGCCAGCGTTCAGGCCGCCGATCGCCCGATCCAGCGCGACCAGCGTTTGCGGAAGCTATGAGGCAATCGCCGAAGATTGATTCCCCGCGTGCCGCTGAAGACCATGCTTTCGGTAAAGCTGTCGGCTGCTGCGTTTCTGATTAGGCGATTTGGATGGCGGATCGGCCCAAGATCAACCGCTGGTTGCCCGAGCCCGTGGATTTGTCGGTTGGTGTGCGTCGCTTCGGGCCCGTATCCGACATTCGAAACAAGGTTGCGTACCGGGATCGCCGTCAAGCCTTGCCTGAGCCAACACGAGAGCGTCCAAGGGTACGCCCAGCTGTCGATTTGGCCCGCGTGACAGCGATCGAAGATACGCGTCCAATACGTCGCGGCGCGAAGGTCGGCGTAGCTCGGGCGAGGGAAGACCTGCCGCATTCCACCCGCATCGCGGAACGCCGGCCATGATTCAAGGCCCAGGTCAAAGTGCTGCCAACTTCGCCGCCACGTCGCCCATCCCCAACAGTGCGGATACCTCGAAAAGTAGTAGCTCTCTGGACAGCGGCGTCTGCCTCCCTGGAACTCAGATCCACTGATCGCGAGGATTCGCTGGTTGTCGTGGTATCGCTCCAGCAGAGCGCCGCAGTAGTCGAAGAAAGATGGATCGGCGACGCAGTCATCTTCAATCACCACCAATCGCTCGACCTTTTCGAAGGCTGCGGTAATTCCGCTGCTGATGCGGAGCGCGCAGCCCATGTTTTGGTCGGCGTAGTGCCGATGAGTTTCGCAGTCCCAATCGATGTCCTGGACGATCCGCCGACATTCGTTGACCAGCTCCGATTCGCCCGGTCGATCAACCCGCGCCGCATCGCTGATCAAGAACAATCGGGACGGTTTTGCCTCGCGGATCCGCGCGAAACTCAATCGAGTCACTTCAGGGCGGTTGAAGACGATGAACGCAACGGCGAGGTCAGACATGATCAGCCTTGAGAAATTGAGATCGTTCAATTGGCGACTGTGGGGTAGCCCCGAGGCGATCGCATCCGATGTCGAGCATCAGCGCCGACACCATGGCCCAGGGTCAGGCAGCGCACCGCGGAGCTTGCTCGGCCGATGGCTCCTGGAAGCCACTTGCACGGATGCGTTGATACAGCGATTGGTACGCGCTGGCCTCGATCTGCCAGCGGAACCGGTCGAGAACCAACTGTCGCGACGGGTTGCGCAGTGCACGCGCATGGCCCGGGCACTCGACGAGCCGGCGGATCTGATCCCCGAGAGAATCGGTTCGATCGAGCTCCGTCAGCCAACCGGTCTGGCCTTCGATCACGAAATCGGGGATGCCGCCGACGCGAAAGCCGATCACGGGAGTACCGCAGGCCAGCGATTCCAGACCCGTCTGCGGGAGATTATCAGCCGTGGAGGCGACCACCGTCGCGTCGCACGCCGAATAGACTTCAGAAAGCCTCTGTGCGCCGTCAACGCGACCGAGGTGGGTTAGGGGTGGCAAGGCGAAGTCGCATTGGGGGAGTGGTCCGGTCCCAAAGACGACGCATCGAAGTCCAGCGAGATCAGCCAGTCGTGAGAGTTGGCGGAGCAAGATGGCGAATCCCTTGCGACGGTTGAGCACGTCGCTGGCACCAAATCCGATCACGAATTCTTCGGGTCGAATGCCCAGCCGGGCGCGCATAGCGGTGGCGTCACGTGGTCGAAATTCCTCGGTGTCGATGCCATAGGGAATGCAGGAAAAGCTACTTGCCCTCGACAGCACGGGGCTCGCCTGAGCCTGCCGGAGCAACCAACGACTCGGGGTCACGATGTGGAGGGAATGACCGGCAATCACCGTTCGTTTTTGCTCGAAGTATTGGGCCGTCAAGGGCTCGTTGGGCATTCGCGGAAGCTCGGGACAACCGCCGCACCCGATCTTGAATCGTCCGCAGCCTTGGTCAAAGTGACATCCACCGGTGAACGGATTCATGTCGTGGAGGGTCCAAACTATCTCGGCACCCCTGGAGATCGATCCGAAAAACGACTGGTAGTCGATCAACTGGGTTACCCAATGCAGATGAAAAATGAAGTCATTCTCGACCCCCATCGATCGAGATAGTCGGGTTTGACTGC
>JBGTCJ010000622.1:0-6725 GCA_041748895.1 Pirellulaceae bacterium | reverse complement strand
GTACCTAAAGTGTCAAGCGATTCCCTCAAAAAGAAAGCCGGCCGGGGCCGCAGGATGGCGAGTTCAACGGTTGCACCGGTTCTATGGCGTCTTATTGGGCGTTCAGCGAATCTGGCGCGTTTGGCGGGATCGTTCGGCGCTTAGTCGCGCCGGCCCAAATCCCCCCAGGCCGCAGCCCGCCACCGCTGTGCAGGCGAATAGTTGACTAAACAAATGACGAGGCATCGCAAAGGACCCCCGTTTAGTGAAATTTGGTGCACCGAACGGGTGGATTATCGTCGGGTTATTTAGACGAGGAGGTAGGCGATTTCTGCAGCAGGGGAAGGCGAGTACAACGCTATGATTCGGGGGAATTCGCCCGGAAATCGTGTACACGCGTCACGCTTTGCGCGGCTCAGCGCTCGGCCGTCAATCAACCAAGAGTAAGCCCATCCTGCCGCCGGCGAGGAAATGGTCGACCGCCGGTGACATCCAGCCGCGGATCCGCCGTTAAGCGAACTCAAGGAACATGGGGAGGCAGTTTGCGCTCGCAATTGACTGGACAGTTATTGCAAATGAAGTTCCCGTCGCTGTCATGGCACGGGGGCACCGTTGGTGCGCGGTCACAGAGGATCCACAGCACGCCGACCATGAGGCCGGTGATCGCAATGGCAACAATCGCAACCGCGGTTAGGATAAAAACCATGACCTCGTTCTCGAGCTGAACATTTGAGTACGCGTTGACAAGTTGTTGATCACTTCAGAATCGTTCAACATGTCCGCGTTTGTACGCCATCTCTGCAAGAAAGCCAACAGAGACTTTCTCAATGGCAAACCCCTAAAACGACCGTCCGCAGCCACTTCGATTGCAAACGTCACAATCAATCGCCTACCGGCCCCAAAAGCGACCGACAAGCAAATGGGTGCCAAAATGACGGTAGCCACGGGGAAAGCTGCGCACCCCAATCAGAGGCCACCTGCCAGCGCGGCAATCACTGAGCGAAAGGGTCCATCCCGCGACAGCGATCATTACGGGCTTCACGCCTTCGAGGTTCAATCGCCCCGCCGAAGAAACTAGCCGGTGTTCCCCGTCGCTCTGGCTGCGCACCCTACCCGGGCTCAACGCAACTTACGAAGTACGAAAACCGCATCGGTGAGGTCGTCATCGAGCCGCCGCGGGCGATCTAGGTCGTAGTCGAAGTCGAACACCGACACGATCTCTAGCTCCTTCACCGAGCGAATCGTCTTGAGGGCCTGCGCGAGTGTGTAGATTCTCAGCGGAAACTCGTTGCGACCAGTACTTCTGCTCGCCGCGCGAGTGACCGTCAAAACCACCCGCAATCGCTCAATCCGTTTGCGGCGGTCGAAATCGACGACGCGAAGTGTCGCGTGGACTTTCGTGCCGGAATGCCTCGCGACCCACCGCTCCGTGCATGTCTCCTCGGCATCGAGCGGAAGGATGTGGAACCCGAGGATGTAAATGCCTCCCGGACGCAAATGCCTCGCGACCGACTGAAGGTGGCGGACGGCTGCCGATTCGGTGGTCAAGTGACGAAACGTGTTGAACGTGCAAAAAGCCGCATCGAAGGGATGATCGAGCTGAAAGTCGGTGAAATCGAGCTGGTGAAGCGTGGCACGGAGGCCGCGGCGACGAAGCTTGTTGCGCAGGTAACGCAGCGCGGGTCCGCTCAAGTCGATACCCGTCACGTCGTAACCACGGGCCGCCATCGCCACCACCAACCTTCCACTTCCACAACCCGGCTCGAGCAATCTCGTGAAGCGTGCCGAGTTGGGTCCACCTCCGTGGGGAGCAACGTAGCGGGCCAGTGCCTGTTCGAAGAACGATACCTCCAAAGCCGTTTCATCCCGAAACAGCATGTCGAAGTACTGCGGATAGTCGTACCAATCCATGTGCAGGGAGCGGGGAGTGGGGAAGTCAATCGCCGCCGTGTCGCGGCTGCAACTGATAGAAGAGTGCACGTTTCTGGTCGGGCAGCGCGTAGTCGAATCCGCATTGCTTGAGGAACTCCTCGCTGCTGCTGATTGCCATCACCTCCACGACTCCCAATTCTTTGGCTCGACGCACGCAGAGGGCGACCAGTTCCTTGCCGATGCCACGGCCCTGATACTCGGCCCGAACCGCCAAACTTTGCACTTCAGCCAGTTTGCGGCTGTAAACCTCGACGGCCGCAAAGCCGACCGCACGCGAGTCGTGCTCGGCAATGAACCCATGCCGCGTCAAATCGATCACCTCGGCCTCGGTTCTGGCGAAAAGCTTGTGGTTCGACACATACGGTCTGAGGATCGCATGGATCATGTCGGCGTCGTCTGGTGTCGCCTGTCGATAGAGAATCGGCGTATCGGGATCGCCGGACAGACCTGGGTTCGGATCGTCCCCAGTTGTGGGCGGCGGCGATGGCGCATGGTTCATGGGTGATTGAGCCTCACAGGGCTGGTCGCTTCCTTGATCGTTCGGCGCATCAGTGCCGTTGAGGCATCGCGTCCCGTGAACAACTTGTACTGATAAGCGGCTTGGCGGACGAACATGTCGACGCCCGTGATCACTCGCGCCTTGGCTTCCCGGGCCTGCTTGATAAACAGCGTATTCTCCGGGTTGTAAACCGTATCGAAGACGACCATGAAATGGTTGATGGCCTCCTTATTGAACGGCGAACGATCGAGATCGGGGTGCATCCCGACGGGTGTCCCATTGACCAATAGGTGCGGATTCATGTCGTGCCTCTGATCCCAAGGGACCACTCGGCAAGACAGTTCGGTCCCCAAGACGGCGGCCCTTTCGAAACCTCGCGAAGCGATCGTGACCTCCGCACCGCGATAGTGGCACCCCCAGGCGATGGCGCGGGAAACCCCGCCGGCGCCGAGGATCAGAACCCGCTTGCCTTGCATGGACCGTTCGACGCCCGCCGGGAGTTGGAAGATCGCGGCGATGCAATCCATCGCGGCGCGGTAATCCGTGTTGTATCCAAGACGGTTCTCGCGATCGAAGATCATCGTGTTGATGGCGCCGATCCCACTGCACGACGCTTCGGCCTGCGTGCAGTAATTGAGTGCCGCTTCCTTGTGAGGGATCGTGATGCTGATCCCGTGAATGCCCATTCCCGGACAGGCGTTGATGAACGATTGCAGGTCATTTCGCGGCACGCGAAATGGCAGGTATCGCCCGTTGACGCCGGCCTCCTTCATCGCCCGGTTGTGGATCAAGGGGCTGTGACTGTGAGCCACGGGATCCGCGACTACGCCAAACAGTTCCGTCTGCTCGTCGATTTCGTCGAATCGATAGAGCTCGTTCATTTCTCGATAGTTGAGTTGCCCAGGAGCCAATTTGCGATCGGCACTGTAGGTCGCGTAGGTAAACGGTGACCCCACACGGCTGGCGAGAATTCGCGTCGGGACGCCGATTTCGCCCATGCAAATACCGATCGTCGGCACCTTGGCGCCACGCACGAGGTTCATCATCCGCACGTTGTCGGAAAACGAGTTGGCTACCGTCGCGATCTTGACGATATCGGCGTCCTCCTCGGCCATCGCCGCGTGTATCTCTTCGAGATTATCGGGGGTTTCCTCAAAATCGTGCAAACTGACGATTCGCTTGGTCGTGCCATAGCGTGGGATCGAACCC
The DNA here is from genome assembly GCA_041748895.1 of Pirellulaceae bacterium. Classification (GTDB taxonomy): domain Bacteria; phylum Planctomycetota; class Planctomycetia; order Pirellulales; family Pirellulaceae; genus UBA6163. The sequence goes on along the minus strand of JBGTCJ010000622.1, from coordinate 3,106 downwards.
GCGATGTCAGCCTCCAGGTCGACGTACTCAACGCCAGACACGATCGCCGAACGCAGCAACATCTGACGATCAGGTTCGGTTCCCATCCAGCGGCCGCCGTCCTCGCGGCGACGAACCGCGATCACCACTGGCGTCGGGCGGTCGTTGATCAGACGTCCGATGTTGACGGCCCGTCCGATGTAATCGAGCCGCAATTCGACCAGCTTTACGCCGTTGGCGGCCAGATGCTGGTGCTCGGCGAGCATGTGTTTGTGCCGATTTCGTCCGAGGCTGACGCAGATCATAGACTAGAAGACAAATCAGGTTGCAAATCGATCGATGAATTCGAGAACGGCCCACGCGGGCTCGGTGGCGAGGCTATATAATACGTGGCATGCGGAACTTGACTACAACGCTACGCGGACTGCGCCTCTTAATTGCATGCTTTTCGTCGATCGTCCTTCTTGGGACCTCGGCGGCCGATTGGCCGTTGCAGCGCCGCGACGCCGCCGCCACCGGTTCCACCGACGTAGCGATGGCCGAGAATCTCTCGCTGCTCTGGGAATTTTCCGCTGATGACGGCGTCGAGTCGTCGGTAGTGATCGTCGGCGATACGGTTTACCTTGCCGACATTGCGGGAATGATCTACGCGCTCGATGCGGAAAAGGGAAGTGAGAAGTGGCGATTCGAGACCGATATCGGATTCACCACGGGTCCCGCAGTTGACCGCGACCTGCTGGTGATCGGTGATCTAGATGGCAAGATCCATGCGATCGACATTGCAACGGGCGAGTCGCGGTGGACGAGCGAGACGGGCGGCGAGATTAGTGGTTCGGCCTCCTTCACCGATGAGTTGGCGCTGCTGACGTCGCAGGACGGAAATCTTTACGCAATCTCGCTCGCCGACGGCTCCATCGCTTGGACGTATGAGACGAGCGACCAAATTCGTTGCAGTGCAACGATCGCTGATGACCGCACGTTCCTCGGTGGTTGCGACGGCAACCTTCACGCGGTCTTGCTATCCGACGGCATGCAGGCCTCCGAGCCGCTTCCGCTGGGTGGACCCACGGGGAGCACGCCGGCGATTTCGGGAACGCGTGCCTACCTCCCGATCATGGACGGTGCCGTGGTCGCATTCGATTGGAAAACCAATCAAGAGCATTGGCGGTACGTCGACGAAGAACGCGGACAGGAATATCGCAACAGCGCCGCGGTCAGCGGTGAGACGGTGGTGGTGGCAAGTCAAAACAAGCAGGTCGACGCGCTCGATGCCGCGACCGGCAAGCGGCTTTGGCGATACACGCTCCGCCGCCGCGCCGACGGCTCTCCCGTGATCGCCGGCGAGGATGTTTGGATCGCTTCGACCGACGGTCGCTTGATCCGGCTGTCATTGGCCGACGGTTCCGAAAAATGGGTGTACGAGATCCGCGGCCAATTTATCGCGGCTCCCGCGATTGCCTCCGGCCGACTTTACATTGCCGACACCAAGGGGGTGCTGAGATGCTTTGGTCGGCAACCTTAGTGCGGGGTTTGGGTGCTAACTCGCGATCGCGCGGAAGGCTTGCGCCGCACGGCCCGCGAGCGCTGATGTAACCTGACATATTCCCTTGCCCAACGGCGTCCGCTTGTCGGATCCCTGCGATGGACGAAATCATCCATCAGCCAATCCATCCGCGTCCCAAGACCGAGTGACCGCAGCCATGAGTACCGCTTCTTCCGATCGGACCGAAAAGAAGACCGAAGTTGGCAGCTACTTCATCTCCAACTATCCACCCTACAGCCGCTGGAACGCGGCTGCACTTCCTGCGGTCGAGGCGGCGCTCACTTCACCGCCGGTGGTCAACACGCCACTGGGGCTGTATCTCCACATCCCATTCTGTCGCAAGCGTTGCAAGTTCTGTTACTTCAAGGTCTTCACCGATGTCAAAGCGGTTGAGGTCCAGCGATACGTCGATGCACTGTGCAGCGAAATCTCGATGGTCAGTCGCCTGAAGGTGATGGGGACGCGTCCCTTCCGATTTGTCTACTTCGGCGGCGGCACCCCGAGCTTTCTGTCACCCAAACAATTGACCACGCTCGCCGATCGGTTGAGGCAACACATCACCTGGGATGGCGCCGAGGAAGTCACGTTCGAGTGCGAACCCGGCACGCTGAGCGAGACTAAAGTGAAAACGCTCCGCGAATCGGTCGGCGTGACGAGGCTGAGTCTCGGCATTGAAAACTTCGACGACGCGATTCTTGAAGAGAACGGCCGGGCTCACCTGTCCAAACAAGTCTTCACCGCGTGGGAATGGATCCAAGCCGCCTCGTTTCCCAATGTCAACATTGATCTGATCGCCGGGATGGTCGGCGAGACTTGGGAGAATTGGCGAGAGAATATTCGCAAGACGATCGATTTGAGCCCCGACAGCGTCACCATCTACCAGATGGAATTGCCGTTCAACACCGTCTATAGCGCCGACATTCTCGGCAATCGAATCGAGACGCCCGTCGCCGACTGGCCCACCAAAAGGGCGTGGGTTGATCACGCGTTCAGCGAACTGTCGGCCGCCGGCTATAGCGTCAGCAGCGCCTACACGATGGTCAAGGACGCGTCGAAGGTCAATTTCTCTTATCGCGATAACCTTTGGCGGGGCGCGGACCTTCTGGCAACGGGAATCGCCAGCTTTGGGCATGTGAGCGGCGTTCATTACCAGAATCTTGCGGAACTCGATAAGTACTATGAAGCGATCGACCAAACGCGACTGCCGCTCGGACGCGGCTACGTACCCACCCCACAGCAGTTACTGATCCGTGAATTGATCCTGCTGCTGAAAAAAGGGCAGCTCTCGTTTGCGTACTTCCAGGATAAATACGGGGTCGACCCGGCCGAGACATGGAAAGCGGTCTGGGAGGACTACGTCGCCCAGGGCTGGGCCACGCTCGACAACGACCAAGTGACGCTGACTCGCGAGGGGCTGCTGCGCGCCGACGCGCTGTTGCCTGCGTTCTTCGAGACTGAGCATCAGGGAGTCCGCTACACGTGAGCGCGCCGCGCCCGAGTCCGTCGCACAAAGGGCCGCCTCGGCCCAACGCATCACCTCCCAGCGCGTCGGGCCGCCCCGGCCACACCGATGGGTCGCCTGCC
>JBGTCJ010000621.1:0-2728 GCA_041748895.1 Pirellulaceae bacterium | reverse complement strand
ACTCTCAGTTCGAAGCGATGCGGTTGCTCGCCGGACACCCCAACGTCGCTTGGGATGACGGCGAAGCGACACCCCTTCAGATCGAGCGTGGGACCCTGACCCTGACCCTGCAGCGGCTCGAAACCGATCCGGCGGGTGACTTCGCTCAGAACGGTCACGGGAAACCAGAGCTCACCGATGATGCGATCAGCGACGACGGTGATCTGGTCGACAGTGATCTGGCCGAAAGCGATCCGATCGACGGATCGCGCCGCGTCCTTGAACATCGTTACCGGGCCAATTTGACAATCCCGGGGGTGCCGATCGACATCTCACCGGGAAAGTGCACGGTACTCGCCGGTCATTCCACGCCATCCCAGCGGGTGATTCTGTTCTGCTCGGTTGAGCAGAATCGATGCGTGATCTGTGACCTCCCCAACGCGCGGTCGGCTGAGATCCTCGAGAAGTTGTCGCAGTACGACCTGGACGAGGTCGTGCTCGACGGCGTCGCGGCGGCGAGGCTATCGGCCGCGGGGGCGCAGCTCGATCCGTTGATTCGGGTCAGCCTGCCGCAGGAGCTATCCGGTCCGTTGGAGGACGCCGGTGGTAGCCTCGTGATCGAGCTACGTCCGCGACCCGCCGCCGGACTGCACGTATCGCTGAGGATCGACGAACCCAGATTTTCGCAGCCGCAGGTTCCCGGAGTGCCGCCAGCGGTGGTTCGATGCCTTACCTCGCTCGGACCGGTGCAGTTGCGTCGTGATTTGGCGAGCGAGATCGAGACCGCCGGTGGGATTTCGACGCGTTATGGGCTATCCATGCTCTCGCCCGATGGTCCCTGGCAATGGGCAGCGACGAGCGACGATGCGGCACTGGACCTGCTGAGTCGTTTGTACGAGTCGGGCGATGACGCGCCGCCGATCCTTTGGCCCGAAGGCCAAACGATGAAGGTCCGCGGCGAAATCACGCCATCCTCTTTGAGGATCAAGCTCGATGACCGTCGCGATTGGTTCGGGTTATCGGGCAGTGTCGACATCAACGGAAAGGAGATCGCGCTGGCCGAGTTGCTTGCCGCCGTTCGAGAGAATCGTCACTTGGTTCGCGTTGGCGATCGCGAGTTCGCGCAAATCAGCGATGCCTTCCGGCGGAGGTTGCAGCAGCTGGGCGACGCCGTCGTGGCCGAGCGCGGGACGCTTCGGATCGCCGACGCGGCGGCGCCGATCGTCAGCGACCTGCTCGGTGATGACGTGACGGTTGAAGCCGCCCAGCGATGGAAGGCGACGCTACGGAAACTCGACGAGATCCGCAGTTGGAAGCCCAGGGTCCCGACCGAGCTGAAGGCTGAACTTCGTGAGTACCAACGCGAAGGCTATCGATGGTTGGCAAAACTGAGCCGCTGGGGCGTCGGTGGCGTGCTCGCCGATGACATGGGTTTGGGCAAAACCGTGCAAACGCTCGGTGTGTTGCTCGATCGAGCCAGCAGTGGGCCGGCGCTGATCGTCGCGCCGACCAGCGTGGGCGACAACTGGATCCGCGAGACCCAGCGGTTCGCGCCTTCACTGCGCGCCCATTCCTACCGTGAGCACGACCGCCAACACCTGATCGATTCGGCTAGCGCCGGTGACCTGGTGATCGTCAGCTATCAGTTGCTGCAGCGCGACGCCGAGCGTTTTGCGTCGAAACATTGGAATACGCTGGTGCTCGATGAAGCCCAATTCATCAAGAACGCTCAAACCAAGACGGCGCAGGCGATCCGCGGGATCCAGGCCGACTGGCGGATCGGATTGTCGGGAACTCCGCTGGAGAATCACCTCGGTGAGCTCTGGAGCCTATTCCGCACCCTAAGTCCTGGCTTGCTCGGTTCCTGGGAACGATTTCGCACGCGGTTTGCCGAGCCGATCGAGCGATTCAAGGATGACGCTTGCCGTGAATCGCTCGCCAATCTGGTTCGGCCTTTCATCTTGCGACGCACCAAAGCCAAGGTGCTGACCGAATTGCCTCCACGAACCGAGGTCACTCTTTATGCCGAAATGGGTCCCGCCGAACGCAAGGTCTATGAGGACGCTCGTCTCGCGGCGGTGCTGGAACTCAGTGGAGGAGAAGCCGTTGGCCGCAGCGATGGCGATCAACGGATGCGAACACTCGCTTGGTTGACCAAACTTCGACAATTGGCCTGTCACCCCGGATTGGTCGACAAGTCGTGGCGACAGGGATCGGCGAAGCTGGAGATGTTCATGGAGACCGTCGAGGAACTTCGCGACGGTGAGCATCGGGCGCTCGTATTCAGCCAATTCGTCAAGCACTTGGATGTCGTGCGGCGTGCCCTCGACGCTCGCGGAGTCACCTACCAGTATCTCGACGGCTCGACGCCGGCGGCCGAGCGACAACGTCGTGTCGACGCCTTTCAGGCTGGCGAGGGCGATCTGTTCTTGATCTCGCTCAAGGCGGGCGGTACCGGACTGAATCTGACGGCCGCCAATTACGTGATTCACCTCGATCCGTGGTGGAACCCCGCGGTCGAGGACCAGGCAACCGACCGTGCCCATCGGATCGGCCAGGACCGTGCGGTGACCGTCTACCGGCTCGTTTCCAAGGGGACGATCGAAGAGCAGATTCTCGACCTGCACGCAAACAAACGCGAACTGGTGGCGAGCGTGCTCAGCGGGACCGATCAGGCCGGTCGGCTCAACACCGACCAAATGATCGAACTGATTCGTGCCAATTTTTAGTCCGGCCGTGACCAGACGTG
>JBGTCJ010000620.1:0-4111 GCA_041748895.1 Pirellulaceae bacterium | reverse complement strand
ATGATTGACCAGCAAGGGTCGAATCTTGGATTCGAACAGAGCCAGGCCGGCTGCGTCGTTTGGGGGCCGCCGATCATCCTCAGCGACAAGCAGCGGGGGCGGAAGCATCGACACGATCAGCCCCACGAGCCACAGCGGGATCGTCCGGCATTGCCGGAAAACCCGTCGTCGCGGTCGCCCCAACTGAAGGGTTCGTGACCGGCAAATCGTTTTGCTCATGATTGGTATCCAGGGGGCCGTGAGCGTTACGCGGCCATTGCCAGAGGCGGTCCGCCATCCGATTGCCGCGGCAAAGGAGCTTCGCCGAACCGCAGTGTACCGCAATTTTCGCTGGCGGCACAAAAGGAAGGTTGAAAGTTGGTGGTGCAGGAATTACCATCCGCGCAGCCCTAACGGCCGTTATTATCCCATCTTTGTGCTCAATTGGAATCGTCATGGTGATTTTTTCCGAACGTCGAAACAGGTGTTTCCCCCGCGCCGTGTTCGGATCGACCTCGCTCTTTGGTTTAGCTCTGTGGATGTTTTCGGCGATCGCAACCGAACCAGTGAGGGCCGAATTCTCCGTAACGCTCGGCCCCACGGACCTCAAGGGGCTGTTCCTCGACCTGAGTGCAAATCCCACTCCCGGACCCAACGATTTGACGGTAACGCCGGATGCCGACATTTTCCGTAGTGCAACGATTTACCGAGCTGCGTACGCAGAATACGCGATCGCAGGTCTGAATCCCGACGGGATCTTTTCCGCGCGGATGGTCGGTTCGATCCTCGCGAGCGAATCCTTGCCAACGGGTAACCGGTGGATTGCGTCGACGTTCTACCAGGGCGACGGCGTGGTTCAGTCGAGCGACGCATTCGCTCCTCCTGTCCGCAACCCTTCGCGGTTTTATCCGGATTTCGTCTACGACACTGCCACCGCCTCGTCGGTCGTGGTCAACATGGATGTGACCCGGGAGTTACGGGAAATTGCGAATCAAGGAGGCACGCACTTTGGGGTCCGCTACGAAGCTGCAAATTTCCAGGGGGCGTCAACCGTGTCGCCCCTTTCCCCCATTATCCTGGAGGTGACCGAGTACTACGCAAATCCGATGGATGCTGTTCCCGAGATCGTTGGTGGCACCGGCATGGCATTACGTGGGCAGGATGACCACTTCGTGACCCAAGGTGCTGCGCGAGTGATGTTGCCCGATGAGTGGGCCGTCTTCACGAGACGAAACATGGACAACGGCATAGGCGTCACTTTGATCTCGCTGGACAACGTGAACCGCTGGGACATTGATTTTGCGGCCCCGGGTGACGCGTTGCTTCAGATTGGGGATTCTTTCGAAGCCTCGCGATTCTCCTTCCAATCGCCAAGCGAAGGGGGGCTCGGGTTTGGCGGTGAAGGTCGCGGCGCGAACCAACTGGCCGGATCTTTCACCATTCATGACGTCCTCTACGACTTGGACGGAAGTGTTCTGCGACTGGACGCGGAGTTCATCCATCGCGATTTGGACGGCAACACGTTTGGCAACCCGGTAGCGTTTGGCAGGGTTCAGTTCAACGCGATCGCTGTTCCGGAGCCGACATCGCTTGCGTTGCTCGTCGCTTCGGCGGGAGCATGGGCCGCGATGCGAAGGCGGCGGCCGCAACGAAACACGCTACCCGCGGATCTTCGGTAGCGCCCCGCGGACCGAAAGAAATTTGGCGAGCACCGCATCGAGCGGTTGGCTGGTGCGGACCAGCATGTAGTCGATCGACAACCTCCCGCACGCTTTTCGCGTTTTGTCGAGAAACTCGTTCATCGCCTCGAGGTATCCGTCTCGCAGCGCTCGTGGGTTGCAGTTCAGAAAATCGGCCGACTCGAGCCCCTCGAATCGTGTTGAACCGGAAAAGTTGAAGTCGAGCTCGTCATCGTGCAGGACATGAAACAACGCGACGTCGTGATTTCGAGAACGCAAAATCCGCAGTCCCTCGAGCAATTCATCGGTCCCGAGAAGATCGGAAACGATCGCGATCAGGCCGCGACGCGCGACGATTTCGCTGACTTCCGCGGCGACCTTCGATAGATCGGTCCGACCGTCGGCGCCGACGGTCTCCAGCGCAGCGAGGATCCGCTGCAATTGCTGATGATTGCTTTTGGCGGGGATCACGTCTCGGATCTTGGTATCGAACGTGAACAGGCCTGTCGCGTCCTGCTGGCGAAGCGCGAGGTACGCGAGCGAGGCCGCGATTCCGGCCGAGTAATCGAACTTGTTCGATTCATCGTCGCCGTAGGCCATGCTGCCACTGCGATCGACCAAGAGGTGCAAACGAAGGTTCGTTTCTTCCTCGTACTGCTTGACGTGCAAGCGATCCTGTCGCGCAAAGACCTTCCAATCGATGTGACGGATCTCATCGCCAGCGGTGTACTGGCGATGTTGAAGAAATTCGACCGATTGACCGAAGTAAGGGCTGCGATGCATCCCCGACAAAAATCCCTCGACCACGCGTCGCGCCGTCAGTTCCAATCGGCGAATCCGCTGAGTGACCTCAGGACGCAAATATTTTTTTGAATCGGGCATCGCGCGTCAGGTCATCCTCGTCGGTTGGGGTTGCCGCAATGATTCGATCGATCACCTCGTCGCTGGTGACGCCATCGCTTTGAGCCGCGAAGTTGACAACCATGCGATGGCGGAGCACCGGTTTGGCGAGGCTTTGGACATCTTCCACCTTGACGTGGAAACGCCCATCCAGCAGCGCCTTGGCCTTGCCGCCGAGAATCAGGAATTGGACCGCTCTCGGACCGGCACCCCAGCCGACCAAGTCGTTGACAAAATCGGGTACACCCTCTCCGCCGACACGAGTCTGGCGAACCAAGCTCAATGCGTAGCGGACGACATGATCACTGACCGGAACCTGACGCACGAACTGTTGCAAACGCAGAATATCCTCGGCTGTCAACACCGACTGCACCTCCGCGGGCGCCGAACCGGTGGTTCGCCGGGCGACTTCGAATTCCTCGTCAAAACTGGGGTACTGGACAAAAACCTTGAACATGAAGCGGTCCTGCTGCGCCTCGGGCAACGGGTAGGTGCCTTCCTGTTCGATCGGATTTTGCGTCGCCAACACGAAGAATGGGTCGGATAGGACGTGGCGAACACGTCCCACGGTGACTTGCCGTTCCTGCATCGCCTCGAGTAACGCGGCCTGCGTCTTGGGCGGGGTCCGGTTGATTTCGTCGGCCAACACGATGTTCGCGAACAACGGTCCCTGCATGAACCGCATGTCCCGGTGCCCCGTCGCTCGGTCCTCCTCGATGATCTCCGTGCCGGTCACGTCGGCGGGCATCAGGTCGGGCGTGAACTGAATGCGACTAAAGGAAAGGTCTAGAGTTTTCGCCAACGTGCTGATCATCAACGTCTTGGCAAGCCCGGGGACCCCTTCGAGCAGACAGTGTCCACGGGAAAACAGCGAGACGAGGATTTCGTCGATCACCTCGTTTTGCCCCACGATGATCTTGCCCAATTGGTCGACGATTCGCTGCCGCGCGGCATTGAGTTTGAGCGCATCCTGTGAGTCAAATGTCTCGGCGAGCGAATCGGTCATGCGGCGGCTTTCGGTGATAAAGGGAGGAACACAGGCTTCACAAGCGACCTCAAGGATAACACCTCACCTGATGCGTAGTAGCCGACGGAGGTGCGGTCCAGCCACAAAGGGCCAGGTTCCGAGGGGTCGCGATCGCAAACCACGAGCGAAATCGGTCGAGCGATGGCACTCGACCCGACTCGCGATCGGCAAAAAAAGCCTTGCTCATCAGGGCGATCCGGTCACACCAGTTACCCTTTATGCTACGATGGGTGCCAATCACGACATCTTGCGGGGGCGGCGATTTCCGATGACGCTCGTTTGAGCGTCCGATTCTCCATCAGTAGGCATGTGACACGGGGTCAGCAGGGCGACATATGAATCGATTGGTTTTTGCGAGTGTCTGTCTTTTGCTCGCGACAGCTTTGTCGGTAGACAGCCGATTGATCGCGGCCGATGGTGTTGACCCCCAACCGCCGCTTCGCGTTCAACGCGACTTGTGGGCGCTGTATGACTTCGCAGGCGGCAGCGGCACGGTGGTCAAGGATCGAAGTGGCCATCCCGAACC
>JBGTCJ010000619.1:0-9881 GCA_041748895.1 Pirellulaceae bacterium | reverse complement strand
GATGGGCCCATTTCCCGCGGCAACCCAGTTGAGCCACAACTGCTGGAGTTCGGCGAGCGATTCGTATCCGTAATGCGTTCGGATCGCACGCGTCCAAGATGGTTGCTGCATGTAGTCCCCGAGGAACTGCACGAACGCTTGAGGCCCTTTATGAGCAATCAGGAATTGGCAAACCGAGTAGCCTTGGGCGTACATCGGTAGCACGTCGGCCGGGTACTCGGTCAGTAGAAACAGTTTGTTCATCGCGATCCCGCGGCGCGATCGCAAAAACTCACGTAGTTTTGCTTCATGCTTCTCGCGTTCCGACTCGTGCTCGACCGTTGTGCAAATCCCCTCATCAGCCCACCGCGGCAGCGGCCTGCCAAAGTACGTCGCCAGGATGGTGTGGGTGACTTCATGGGGCAGGACGCTGTCGAGAATCCGCTCGGGAGATCCGACCACTTCCATCTGGAAATCACGGACCGGCGATCGGTTGTAAGTTGTCACACCCTGTGCGGCGAGGTGATCGCCAGCAATCACGCGAACCGGACAGGGGCGAGTCCAGGGCGGCAAGGATTGACCGAGCCAGTGCATGGCGAGGTCATGGCGGTAGCCCTCCGCCGCCTCCCCAACCGCCTGCGCCAACGACGCGGTGGGTGCCATGATGATGAAGTTCTGAGTCCGATAGTCGGCGCCGACCGCACGCGTCTGGGGAATCAGAAGGACAAGGCTCAAGAGCCCAACGCGAGTGGCGAAATGTGAAAGCGAACGGTGACGGGCATCCATGCCTCGGACCCAAGATTGGAGGACGTCGTTCGGGTTTGTCGAATCCTTAACCCAGCGAAATTGGGTCGGACAAGCTCCGCGGAGCGAAGTTTAGACCAGGTTCCCAAACGGCGACCAGTCCGATCGGACGACGAATTGACCAAGTCGAGGAAAAAAGCTCAGCTCCGACCCAGAGGTGCAAGCGACCCCTTTCTCGCGGCGGGGGTCACGATCCTTCGAGCTTGCAACCGAAAGGTCTCAGACATCCAGGTTGCGAACGTCCAACGCATGCTTTTCGATAAATTCTCTTCGGGGCTCGACCTTATCCCCCATCAACAGACGAAACATCTCATCAGCGGCACCCGCATCGGTGAGGTTCACCTGGATCAATGTCCGATTAGCAGGGTCGAGCGTCGTTTCGCGAAGTTCCTCGGCGTTCATTTCACCAAGGCCCTTGAATCGCGTGACCTGAAGCCCCTTTTCACCGGCGGCTCGCACCTCGGGCAGCAACTCCCGCAGGTCGTCGAGACCTCGACGCGTGTCGTCACCCTTGACCAACTCGAAACGCGCCGTGGTTGAACCCGTGCGATCGATCGGAACTAAGTCATCGATCCCAAAACCCAGCGGCTCGAGGTCCTTGAGCCCGGCGTTGATCGTCCGGACCTCATGCATCTCGACCAGGTGCGCCACTTGAGCCTCGTTGGCCGGATTGTCTTCCCCCTCTTCATCCTCGCTGCGGTCGATGTCGAGCTGCAGCCCATTGCTCGCAATGAACGTTTCGGCTTGCTCCAAGTCATAAAACCACTCGTCTCGGTTTCCAAAAAACAGGTGCAACGACGGCAATTTTCCGATTACCGGATCGAAGCGTAGCGAGTGCGCCCGGAGACTGATCCCGCGTCGCTCCATAGCCAGAATCGCGTCCTCCATCCCCGCCAGGGAAGTGCACAACTGGGTCATCGTCTCGCCCTCGGCACGACGACCATCCTCACAGACCAGCGCCGTCTCGGCGAGCCCGCGCTGGAGCATCTGCGTCTTCATTTCCTCTTCGGTCTGAACGTAATACCGCTCCTTCCCTTTGACGACGCGAAATAGCGGCGGTTGCGCGACGAACACATGCCCCGAGGCGACAAGTTGGTACATCTGCCGGTAGAAAAAACAGAGCAAAAGCGTCCGAATGTGGCTGCCGTCGACATCGGCGTCGGTCATGATCACGACCTTGTTGTAACGCCGCTTGCTCAGATCCTGGTCCGCTCCGATCCCGGTCCCGATCGCCTGGATCATCGACTGCACTTCCTCATTGGCCAACACCTTATCCTCGCGGCTTTTGTAGGCATTGATGATTTTGCCGCGTAGCGGAAGGATGGCTTGAAAATCCCGCATCCGGCCACCCTCGGCCGACCCACCGGCGGAATCACCTTCGACAAGGTAGATTTCACACTCCTCCATGTTTTTGCTGATGCAGTCGCGCAGTTTCCCCGGGAGCCCGCCACCGCCCAATGCGTCCTTGCGTTTACGAAGCAGATCCTTGGCTTTTCGAGCGGCCTCGCGAGCTTCGTAAGCGAGCAAAGCTTTGCGAGCGATCGCCTTGGCCGACCTGGGATTTTCTTCGAGGTACTTCGCTAGAGCCTCGCCGACGCCACCGTTGATGATCCCCTCGACCTCCCCGTTGCCAAGTTTGGTCTTGGTCTGCCCTTCAAACTGAGGGTGCGGCACGCGAATGCTAATGACGGCGGTCAAACCCTCGCGGAAGTCGTCTCCGCTAGGCGTGGTCGTCTTGTATAGACCTTCTTTTTTGCCGTAGTTGTTGATCGTGCGTGTTAGAGCGCTGCGAAACCCGCTGACGTGCGTACCGCCTTCGATCGTGTGGATGTTGTTGACGTAGGACTGAACATTCTCCGTAAACTCGGTGCTGTACTGGAGCGCGATGTCGTACACGATTCCGTCGCGTGAACCGACAAAATTGATCACATCGGCATGCAACGGATCACTCGCGCGATTGAGGTGCTCGACGAACTCGACGATCCCACGCTCGTACTTAAAATCTCCACCCTCCCCATTCCGCTCATCAAGAAACTTGATGTGCACACCGGAGTTGAGAAACGCTAATTCCTGTAACCGTTTGTAGATCGTGTCGAACGAGTACTTGGTCTGTTGGAAAATCTGCGTATCGGCCTTGAAGGTCGTCTTGGTGCCGGTTTTCTTCGTCGGGCGGCCTTGCTTGACCGGTCCGGTTGGAACGCCACGTTCGTACTCTTGAGTCCACGCGAACCCGTCGCGGCTGACCTCGACTTCGGCCCACTGCGAGAGGAAATTGACGACGGTCACCCCCACGCCGTGGAGACCACCGCTCGTTTGATAGGCTCCCTTTTGAAATTTTCCGCCGAACTTGAGCACGGTCATCACGCCCTCGAGCGTGCTGACGTCGCGCTCGAGCTCTTGGGAAAGCTGCTCGTGCCGTGTCACCGGTATTCCACGACCATCGTCCTCAACCGTTACGCTACCGTCGGTGTGCACGGTGACCATCACCGTTTTGGCGAAATCGGCCATCGCCTCGTCAATCGAATTGTCGACGACTTCGTAAACCAGATGGTGCAACCCGCGAACGGTCGTGTCCCCGATGTACATGCTCGGACGCTCACGAACATGCTCGAGATCCGAAAGGTGTTGCAGATCCTTGTCGGTGTATTCGGAATTGGCCGCCTTGGGGGCGTTCTGGATCGCTATCTCGGGGGTGGAGGGGGGGTCTTGGGCAGGAACGTCGCTCATGAATTTCAGCTTGATTCGGTACGGAAAAGGCCCAAACTTGGCGGTCCAGGAAAGTCGGTTATCCTAGCGTTTACCGGCTGAACCGTCGATGACGGTTGCCCCGCAATCGGCGCGAGATCGCCGCCACTCCTCTCCCCCCGCTCCGAACCCTGAAACCGACCACGGGTCTCACCATGCGAATCCTTCTCTCGGTGTCGTTTTTGATGCTCGTGGGTGTCGCTCACGCCGAAGTCTGCCTGGCCCAAGTCCACCTGGCCCAAGTCCACCTGGCCCAGGGTTGTTTTTCGGGCGAAGTGACCGCAACGACTGCGCTGCTGCAAACGCGACTGACCGCGATTGCGGGCCCGGAGTTGGATGAATCGCAAGATGTTCCGGGAGCGGAGGGAGTCGTCTCCTTCGAGTATGGCACCCATCCGGAGCTGACCGACGGCTTGCGAACGCCCGCGATGGCCGCAATGGCCGACAAAGACTTCATCGTCCGCACCAAGCTGACCGGGCTGGCGCCGGGTACCACTTACTTTTTCCGCCCGATTTTTGGTGCCAGCGAAGCGAACTCGATCTCCGGCGAAATCTGCCAGTTTCAAACGCTCGCTGGCCCCCACTCCGATGCGGCAGTCCGCTTTTGTGTCGGAAGCTGCATGAACTACAACAAGTTTCTTTACGGCCGGGCCGCAAAGTCGAGCGGACCGTTAACGGCAACCGAAGAGGACAAACGGCTCGGATTCCCTGCGTTTGTCGCCATGGCGGCGCTGCAACCCGACTTCTTCGTCGGCACCGGCGACATCGTCTACTACGACAACATTCTCAATGGGCCGGCAGAAACGTTGCCCGAATTGCGCAAGTGCTGGCATCAGCAGTTTCGGTTCCCACGACTGATCGATTTCTTCGCTCGCACCGCTACGTACTGGTCCAAGGACGATCACGACTTCCGCTTCGATGACGCCGACCGACGAGGCGATCGATTGCCGCCACCGCAGACCGGGATCGAACTGTTTCGCGAGCAGATGCCGATTCACGCACCCGATGATGCCGACTCACCGACGTATCGGACTCACCGAATCAATCGCGACCTGCAGATTTGGCTCAGCGAGGGACGCGACTATCGCTCCCCCAACACGCTCGAGGACGGACCCGAAAAAACACTCTGGGGTGCCGAACAAAAACAATGGCTCCAGCGGACACTCCTTGAAAGCGACGCGACTTGGAAAATCCTGATCAGCCCAACGCCGATGGTCGGTCCCGATGATGCACGAAAGAAAGACAACCACACCAACCTTGGCGGATTTCGTCACGAGGCGGATGAGTTCTTCTCCTGGCTCAATCAGAACGACGTATCTAACTTCATGACGTTCTGCGGTGACCGCCACTGGCAGTATCACAGCATCCATCCATCGGGGATTGAGGAATTCGCTTGCGGCGCGCTCAACGACGAAAACTCACGAGTGGGCGTCAAGCCAGGCGCTAAAAACGGCACGGATCCGGAAGGGTTGATCGAGCAACCCTACACCTATCCCGAACCGACCGGCGGCTTCCTGCACGTCTCGGTTGAATCGAGAAGTCCCCTCGGCTCTCATTTGACCATCGAATTTCGCGACGCGACCGGATCGGTTCTCCACCGCGTCCTCAAAACGCAAACGGCCCCGTGATGACGCAAACGGCCCCGTGATGACGCAGACGGCCCCGTGATGACGCAAACGGCCCCATGATCAAAAAACCTACCGCGGAGGTTCAACCGTCGCGGGACCTGAGCAACTTGCGTGACCCCAGCAGGTAGATGATCGAAGCCGTCCAAACCAGCGAGAACCCGACCATTTGGCGACCGCTAAAGGGTTCGCGAAACACGGCCACACCGACCAGGAACTGCAGCGACGGACTGACGTACTGCAACATTCCCAGCAAAGACAGCGGAACGCGCCGCGCCGCAGCCGCAAAAAATGCCAATGGCAACACGGTTACCGCGCCGCCAACGACCAACAAAAGATCGGTCCGGTTGTCGATCGTCCCCAGCGCACCTTCGCCACGCCAGGCCAAAACGGTCAGGTAGCCACCCGCCGGAAGAACCATCAAGGCGGTTTCCAGAAGCAGCCCACTGATTGCGCCCAGTGACGCCTTCTTTTTGACCAGGCCGTAGAGCGAAAACGAACTTGCCAGCAGCAACGCGATCCAGGGAACACCCCCTGCGTCCACCGTCAGAACCGCGACGCCGACCACGGCGACACCCATCGAGACCATTTGCCAACGGCCCACGCGCTCGCGCAGTCCGATCACTCCGATCAGCACGCTCAGCAGCGGCGTGATGAAGTAGCCGAGAGAAGCTTCGAGCACCCGATCGTGATTCACGGCCCACACGAACGTCAGCCAATTGATCGAAATCAGAACTGCCGCAAGCAGGTAATAGGCCCAAGTCGATGGGATTTTGAGAGCCTCACCAAGGTCACCGCCACCATCCCATTGCCATCGTCTGAACCAGGGCAGGGCAACCAACAGAAGACAGAAGGACCAAACGATCCGGTTGGCAACCAGCTCCATCGAATCAACATGGGCCAGCTGCCGCCAATAGAGCGGAAACAGTCCCCAAGTCACGTAAGCGATGATCGCCGACGCAACGGCCCATCGCCTTGACGCTGGTTCGGGTGGATACAAATCAAATCACCGCGACGGTCCGCCTGTGGAGCAGATGATTCGGATTGCCTCCCGACCGCGAGGAAGCCATCCGCGCCGCATGACTGTATCGTCCCAACCGGTTGACAGCGGGCCACAGCAGCGGCGGAAAACGGCCGGATCATAACGGCTGGACGATTGTGCGTCGATTCGACGTGGGTGTGACGATTTTTGCCAGAAACGCTAGGCAGAGACTAACGGAGAGCAGCGGGCCACAGTGAGGCCACGATGGCCAGCGGCACGCCATCTGTTCGCGGTCGTGCGGTGGATTGGCCCGCGGATGCGTTGCAATCGAACGCCCACGCGAGACGAGATGGATTCGAGATCAACTTGCGCCACAGGTTGTTCTGCTAAATTGTGATCATCGGCAGGGGCAACTCGGAATCAACTTTTGATGAGATCGTTCTGATGAGTACGTATCAAACACCGGCAGCATTGCAGAGGGCGTTGGGTTGGGATCGCCAATTGGCCGACGAACCGAAAGAACGCGAACACCTCCGCAGCTACATCGCATTGCAGCTCGCGGCCGCCGGGATGATGCCCCCGATCGATGACACGACCGATTCGGCGATGACCGCATTCTCGCTCGGGATGCTCGAAAGCCTGCGCGAAAAGACGCGACTGCTCAACGAACATCGCCCACCGATCGACCAACGGATCGAAGCTTTTCTGGCCCGCTACTTCGCTTCCCTAATCGGTAAGGAATCACTCCGCCTACCAGGCCGAACGTTGGTGCTCGATCGCCACGGCATGGCAAGAGAACTGAGTCTTCCGATCCGAGGAGATCAGTTTCAGAACAGTCTGCTGACGTCGACCCGCTGCCACAACGGCGTTCTCAACAACCCGGCCAGCGACCGGCGAACCACCGCGGGAACGTTCCACGTCGTCGAGGGCGGATTGCCGATCGCCGGCGACAAGCGAGCCGTACCAATGGGTGTTTTCATCGCACTGTTCCGCGCAGCCATGAGCCCGCCGGATGAATTTTCTCTGCTCCCCTACCTCAGCCAAACGCAGCATCCCGGGCACGCCTGGGTCTCGCTGCTTCTGCGGCCGATGGTGAGGCCTCACGTTCCGGGTTACTGCCACGAAAAGACGATGGAGACTCGATTTTTCGCTCCGGCGTCGTTGGTCAGTAACCTCGATTTTGTCGAGTCGATTTTTGGAAATGCTGGCGATCCGTTGATTCCTCAAAACGACGCCGGCTTGGACGTCTATCACTGGAGCGGTCACACGGGCTGCGTAATCCTCGCACCCCATTTGGTCTCGCTCACCAAGAAGGAACTCGGTTTGCCGCATTACGACGAGGCGACCGATCGACAACGACGCGACTCGATGTGCTACCGCTCGGCCGATGAGAAATACAACGATGGTGTGGCGTTCAAGTTGACCTGCCGCGACGCATCGGGTGTGATCGTCACGCTGATCGCCGACAATTATTACGGATACTGCAAAAAAGAGGTCAAAACGCAATTGAGCTTTGCCGCGAATCTGATGGGCGGTGTCGAGGAGGAACACGCCGGTGGTGCGCTGGCATTCGCGTCCTATTCGCTCGGCGAAGAATTCCAGGTCAATAGCCGACGCTACAACCAGCGGACGTTTGACGACGTGGCCCGCGACTACGGCTCTTTCATCAACATCAAACCCGAAGGATACGGGATCGATCGGACGTGGCCGACGGTGTTCTACATCCCAGAGAACGCCCGCGCGACGCTCGCCAAACGCTGCATTCATTGGACTCGCGATGGCGTGGAACATCGGATTCCACTGTCGCCTGACAACATCTACGTGGCGCCGAGCGGGTACAAAATTCGACTCGAGCGGCACCCCAGCGCACCCTCGTGGCGGTTGATCGGAACCGTCGGTGAGGGCGTATTCTGCCACAAACCGTGCACCGTTTCGGGCGGCGGCAAGAGCGAGATTAGCAAAAGCCTTCGCGACTACATGCTCTACGGACCGATCTTCGTCGCGGATATCGATGAGGACTTCGCCAAGCTCGATGAAATCTTTACCCGCGATTACCAAGACCGGTGGCGGCCGGGTTACACCGACAAGCCGGACTACGTCGGCCAGAAAAGTCGACCGGTGCTCGGGAGTGATCGAAGCCTAGGAAGTGTGATTCAGCTGCTCACACCATCGCCCGATTTCAACGACAAGTACAACGCGTGGCTCAATACGATCCCCGAACACGTTTACGCGCTGGTGCTGATCATCAAGCGATTCACGTCACCTGAAATGGAGCACAACTGGCGATCCTACTTCGGTGTCGACATCGTCAACGGCTCACCCGGTCATGAACTGAAGTTTGGGGAACGCCACCTCGTCGGTACTTACCTTCGCGTGGGACTCGATGCCTCACGCTGGCGAACCTTCAAGCTGCGACAGGACTTCATCCCGGCGGCCAAGGTCCAGCGGGAAGATGACATCAGCGCCAGCGTGGTCGTCCCGCGAACCTACCTCAACCAACTCGGGCCCGCCGTTGCCGATGCCGCCGCGTACAAATTTGTCGAAAATTGCGAGTATCGCCTGTTTCAGCGCCCCGATGACGCGATCCACCGCGGGCTCGACAAGCAGACCGAATGGGACCTTTCGCGGAAGGGAAATTTCGTAAGCAACTTTGAACCGATTGGCCGCGAAGAGGCGTCGGCGATCGTCGAGGACGTCATCAACTTTGAAAAGTTCACCGCCCCGATGCAGGCAATGCTCAAGGCCAGTGTCGAAAGCGGTTCCGCTTACGTGGTCAGTAGCGCCGAGCCACGACGGATGCCCGATGGGACGAAAACCAAGAATCCTCGATACCTTCAAGACCGTCCCGATATGGTCAATGCCCGCGACAGTTACGTTGCCTTTCGTGGCATGCAACTATTCCGGGGTCTCCCCGAAGATCAACCCGTTCACGCGCCCGTTGGCGCGATGCTCTGTGGCCGACGCAACAATCCCGCCGACCGCGAAGCCGGCATTCGAGCTTTGGCCGTCTACAACCCGCTTCATTACCAAGAGCTACCCGAATTGCTGATGGATTTTGTCTGTTCACTGACAGGCAAGAGCCCCAGCACAACGGGCGCGGGGAGCGAGGGAGCGCTCACGAAGGGCCCCTTCAATGCGCTAGTCCCCACCGCCGACCTCAATGCCGCGGTCGTTTCCTTGATCCTCACGGGTCTCGGCGGATTCAGCACACCCGCGGGTCACATCGGAACGCGGTTCGAGGTTGGTCACGACATCAGCCTGCTGATTCCAGAAATATTCTGCCGGATGGGACCCGAGGAGCGCGATCCCGATGCGCTCATTGCAGACGGGATGCTCGAGAAAGTTGACGACTACGAGTACGAAGGCAAGTCGATCCCTGCCAGCCGGCTCGGTTATCGCATCACCGATAAGTTTGTCCGGACCTACCTCGCACGTGTCTTCGACAACCCGGCCAAAGTCTTCACTGAAGAGATCCTGCGTCCCGAGTCACAAGATTCAGAGGCCTATGCCGACGGCGTTCTGCACATCGCGGAAGCCCAACAACGCGTCGCTCAGCGCTATTTTGACGACGGGTCTTACGATTCGGCTTGCCCACCCCTGCAAGCCGTCCTGAGCATCATGGCGGAGGGGCAGTACAAGGGAATGACCGCCGGGAGTCCGGAACTACGCGCCCTGTTCGCGCGTGATTCGCTGCTCACCAGCGATTGGTATCGCGAGCGATTGGAGACGAAACAGCATCGCGATTT